>CAXCCM010000118.1:0-5897 GCA_963981005.1 uncultured bacterium
GATTAAATTGTGGAAACAAAGAAGCCCAGCAAAAGATAATGTTATTAAAATAAATATTGGAGGAACAGTGAAAGTTTTCAAAACAATAATTCTAATTCTATCGGTTTTCTTAGCGATTGGTTACGCGTTAACACTTTTAGGTGTAGCAAAAGAGATCACCATTTCTCAGCAATCTGTAAAATTCTTTCTAATAGGTTTTGGAGTATTCTTAGTTATTTGGTTCGCTGGATTCAAACGTAATCATTTCTTTTCTACTTTTGAACACGAGCTTACTCATCTAATTATGGGATTACTCTTTTTTAAGAAGATCACCCGGTTTCATGCAACTGAAGATGAGGGTGGACACATTGCTCTGCATGGCAGTAATTTTCTTATTACACTTGCTCCCTATTTCTTACCTACAATCCCCTTGCTAATTCTACCAATGTTTCTTGTTATCAATGTGGAATTCTATAAATATTTTTATGCAGTCTTAGGGTTTTTCACATCGTATCACGTTTTTTCTACACTACAGGAATTCGGATTTCATCAAACTGATATTACCAAAACAGGAAAAGTATTTTCCTGCATCTTTTTAGTATTTGCCAATATTGTGTGTTACGGATTCCTTATAACTTTTGTAATTGGTGGATTTAAATATGGCTGGTTATTTTTAAAAGATGGCTTTTTCGGATCAACAATTTGGATCATGTGGGTAGTAAACTTTGTGAAAGGAATTATTAAATAAAATAGTTGAGAGGTGCAATATGAAAAGATGCCCTTGGGGAACAGCCGATGAGCTTTACATTCGTTATCACGATGATGAATGGGGAGTTCCTGTATATGATGACAAAAAACAATTTGAGTTTCTTGTATTGGAATCTGCTCAAGCCGGGCTTAGCTGGCACACGATCTTAAAGAAGAGAGAGAACTTTCGCGCAGCTTATGATGGATTTGATGTGCAGAAAGTAGCTAAATATGATGAAGATAAAATCGTAGAACTAATGCAAAATGCAGGAATTATACGTAACCGGCGCAAGATTGAGTCTTCAATAAACAATGCAAAATTATTCATCGAAATCCAAAAAGAGTTTGGCAGTTTCTGTAATTACATTTGGGGATTTGTGGATGGAAAACCACTTGTAAATGAGTGGACAGACATTTCTAAGATCCCAGCCAAAACAGAATTATCGGATCAGCTTAGTAAGGATATGAAAAAGCGGGGATTCAAGTTCTTGGGTTCGATAATCTTGTATTCTCATCTCCAGGCAACCGGACTTGTAAATGATCATCTCAAAAGCTGTTTTAGATGGATGGAATGCCAAGAGGCTAATATACAAGGTTAAAATCAATTCACTCCAAATTTATCCCGAATGCTCTGTTCATAGCTTTCTTTCATACCGTGTTTAGTACTTTCCGAAGCGATCCCTTTGCGAAAATTTTCATAATTCTTGGTGATCGAATAAACATAATCCTGTCTACTCATCACATGTTCTTCAATAAATGATCTCCTAATTGAGCAGTAATCTTCATTATATTTCTGAATTATCTGATTAACATCTTTCTCATTATATTCTTTGCCAAATTCAAATTCATTCAGGATCTGCTCAAATACGATCCAGCGTTTTTGTTTTTGAGCTGGTATTTGTCTAATTTTACCATCTTTCATAAATGTTTTTAATATCTTTTCTTTGTATTGCTTTATACGTTCTTCCTGTTCTTGTTTTTCATCTATTTCAAAATTCATAAATTCCTCCAAAGTCTTCTCAAATAATTCTCTCTTCAAAAAAAATATAGTGTAGTATTGCTGTTTCTCTTTCCAGGCCAATCCTGCCTTTTCCAGTTTTTTTAGATGAAAAGAGACAGTTGATAAAGCAAGATTCAATCTTTTTGCCAGCTCCTCCAAGTATTGTGGTTTTTCAATCAATGACTTTACAATCAATAGCCGTGATCTATCAGCTAACGCTTTGAATAATCTCTCAACATTTTCAATCTTCATTAATATTCTCCAATTTATTTCGATTTTTATCGAATCAAATAATTTTTTCATAACCTTATCGTCAAGATTTTATTTTTATGTTTATCGAAATAGATTTTAAATACTAACAATTCTTAATTAATTCATCATTTAAATAATTTGCATATTCGCAAATCATTTGACATCCACAATGCAATTTCACATTTCTCATTTCAAATTTCACAATAAATTTCAAAGGAGGTTTTAGTGGATTTTTTATCACTAGCAATGGATACCGCAAAGTCGCTGGGAGCAGATTATGCTGATATCCGCATTCAAAAATCCTACACCGAAATGATCTATCTGCGCAACTTGAGTTTAAAGAATACATCACTAAACGAGATCTACGGTTACGGAATTCGCGTTTTTAAAGATGGTGCTTGGGGATTTGCCCATAACAATGTATTTACAACTGATGAGGTAAACAAAACTGTAAAAAAAGCGTTCGCAATCGCCAAAGAATCAGGACGTGTTAAGTATGATAATGGATTAGTTTTAGCACATGAAAGAGGTTATATCGATTCTTATAAAACACCTTATTGTGTTGATCCGTTTGGCGTTCCGCTCAGTGAAAAAGTAGAGTTGATGATGGAAGTTAACAAAACAATGCTTAACTATGCAGAAATCAAACTAGCCGTTTTCATGTTGGAATGCCGTAAAGATGAGAAGCTTTTCGCCTCCACTCTTGGCAGCAGACTAGATATTCAAACAGTCTATATAGAACCAACAATAACAGCTACAGCGGTTGCGGAAGGTGACAGCCAAAGTAGAACCTACAGTCATGGTGGACAGGCTAAAGGCTGGGAATGGATACAAGGTTTGAACCTGACAGAGAGAGCGGTACAAGTTGCCGAAGAAGCGATTTTGAAAGTACGTGCAGATTCTCTGGGAGCAGAAGAGCGTAAGACCCTACTGCTAGATCCAAATCATATGGCTCTTACTATGCACGAATCTGTAGGACATCCAACAGAACTGGACAGAGTTCTAGGTTGGGAAGCAGATTTTGCCGGTATCAGTTTTGCAACTCCTGAGAAACTTGGCAATTACCAATACGGATCTAAGATCGTAAATTTTGTAGCAGATAACACACTTGAAGGTGGCATTGCCACAGCCGGATATGATGATGATGGTGTTCCTAACCAGAAGTGGTATATAATTAAAGACGGTATATTGAATGAGTATGGTAATACGCGTGCCACTGCACCTCTTATTGGAAATAAGATGAGTCGCGGTTGTAATAGAGCAACTAACTACTTTGATTTTCCAATCAATCGAATTCCCAATCTCTATCTAGAACCGGGAAAAGAGAAGCTTTCTCCTGCTGAATTGATCGCCGATACTGAAGATGGTGTCTACATCGAAGGACGTGGATCATTCTCAATTGATCAGCATCGTGAGAACTTCCAATTTGGTGGTGATATGTTCTGGGAAATTAAGAATGGGAAGAAGGTGCGACCACTAAAGAAGATCCTCTATAAATCTAACAACCCTGAATTCTGGAACAGTGTGGATGCAATTTGTGATGAGAGGTTCTTCCAAACTTTTGGTGTGACCAACTGCGGCAAAGGGCAACCAGGACAGCGGGGCAGGATGACTCATGGTGGAACTCTAGCACGATTTAGAGATATAAGAGTAGGAGGTTCCCAATGATAACAAGCACCGATATGCAAAAAGCTGCGGAATTTATTCGCAAAAATGTTAGTGCAGATGATTTTACCTTGAGTATCAACGGATCGGAAGATCTGCTTACCCGTTTTGCCCAGAATGGAATTACACAGCACATTACAGGTAATAAATTGAATGTGAACTTAAGTGTTAGTTACGATAGTAAAAATGGAAGCGCTTCTGGGAATAACTTAAGTAAAGATTCACTGAAGTATCTTATTAAAACAGCTTCTGAGATGGCAAAATTAAATCAACCTGATCCTGAATTTGTAAGAAGTGAACCTGCTCACATCCTACCTGAAGTTGATAATTTTGCCCAGAATACAGCTGAGATTACAGTTGAAGAAATCGTTAGTAACATATCTTTGTGTGTGAAAAATGCTGAGAGTAAAAATGCAAAACTCTCCGGAATTTCACAGAAACACATATATGATACATTTTTAGCAACTAAGAGTGGTTTTGAGGGTTTTGATAGATCAACACAATTTTCGCACTCGATGACCATGAAGCGAGAGGGTGTGGAGACAAAAGTATCGAGATCGGTTAAAGATCATGGTCGGTTCAATATGCAAGGAATGATCGAAAAACTCAATTCTCAATTTGATAGTTTGAATAATCCGGTACAAATTAATAAAGGGCATATCCCTGTTATTTTAAGACCGGCTGCTGTTTTAAATTGGCTTCATTATCTTATCTGGACTTTTGATAGACGTACTGCTGATGAGGGGCATACTCCTTTTACAGATCAGATCGGAAAACAATTCTTTGGTAAAGACTTTACCTTCCGCTCACGTCTTGATGATCCTGATCTGGCAGCCAGCAAATTCTTAGGTGGCGGAGTACCTGCTGAAAATGTCGACTGGATCGTGAATGGCGTACTTAAGAATATGAGTGCAACCAGATATTATGCCAAGCAGAAAAATCTGAAAGCATTAAGACCATATAATATTATCGTGGATGGTGGAGATACAGCCGAAGAGGAGATGATGAAAATGGTAGATCGCGGGGTGATCATTAACAATTTCTGGTATATCCGCCCTACAGATCGTAAGACAGGTGAGTGGACTGGACTCTCCCGAGATGGAGTTCTCTATTTTGAAGATGGAAAAATTCAAAAGTCGGTAACGAATTTCCGTTGGAACGAGATTCTGCACGATGCAACCAAACGCATCTTAGCAATGGGACCAAGTGTACAGCAGGAGTATTACGCTAAAGTACCAACCCTACTTATTGATGATTTCAATTTTGTGGATGTAACAACGTTTTAGATTAAATACAAAAAATAAGAGGGGTGATTTTGAATCACCCCTTTTATTTATCCTATATTCACTTTAATGAATATAGATGTTTAGTTTTCGTTGGAATTGATAAGCCCGAAGTGCAGATCTCTTCGATTATAAATTGTAGTTATCCGAGACTTTCAGCACCAATCCATAAACTGCATAGATCATACCAAGCTTACTTAGCTCTTCAAGATAAAGCAAGATATCTACAGGATTACCCATCCATATTAGATAAATTCTAAGAAGTGTGATCAGATAATAGAGTGGCACTAGAATGATCACTGCCGTAAAATAGCGGTATCCAAAGGTGCGCTGCCTTGCATTTTTGATACTCCCTATTAATTTACGAAAGAATAGACTGAAGAAAAAGAGACCAATAAAAGCAGCAGGTAGATATAATATAAGCCAGGAATAACCTAGATTCTCAAGCTTTGTACCGCCTAAAAATCCTGTTAGATATTCAATGTTCTGCCCTAGCTGATACTTAAGGTTTAATATCTCATCAATTGCTAACAACAACATAATCCCGCTAAAAAACTTCATAACTCCCTGTTGTGAGGAGGAGATCTTCAGTTTCTCTCTATCACCCCAGCCCATCAGGAAGAAAGTAAATGAGCAGATCAGTATAACAAAGCTCATAAATAGTGAAGCAATAGTAAAAGGGTGTGTGAGATCAAGATGGTAGAAGATGCCATAGATAGCTCTGGTGAAAACACCCAGATCTTTAACTAGTGTGATCTGAAAACCAAAGAAGAAGGGGATCATTGAGAAAATCATAATGGTAGATCCAAGAATCATGATCGGTGCTTTGATTAGTTTTAAAAATTCTTTAAGTTTCATTGTTTTTAGTTTTCCTAGTGTATGTTTTTTATTGAATTGGAACAACTGCCCTAAACAGCTCCATATCTCCCGAACAAATATATTCGGAAATTGCCTGTGGTACAAAGACCGAT
>CAXCCM010000119.1:0-5775 GCA_963981005.1 uncultured bacterium
AAAGGAGAATGATGCTAAAAAACAATTTGATTCTCTGTTCGGGGATTGATCAAACTGAATTCTGATAAAACAAATCTTTTGTATTCTTATCCTCGCCTTTTGAAGCTTGCAGGGCCAATAATGCTTGGAAATTTTCTTCAGATGCTTTATAACCTTGCAGATTCATACTTCCTGGGTAAAGTAGGTAAAGAAGCATTATCTGCTCCTTCTATTTCCATGAAATCTATAGGTTTCCCGATTGGATCATCATCACCAAATACCTGTTGAGCTTTTTCCGGAGTCAGGTAAATCCCATTAGGATCCTGCAATGGTGTTTCACTGTTTCCAGATATTATTCTGAAATCGAATACATCAAAGAATCCGGTATCAGCTATCAAGGTAAAAGTATGAATATCTTCTGCATCTTCATCCGGTTCTAAATCGAGTCTTCGAATATTATCCCGTCCATTATTAGAAACTCTTGTGCTGGCCAATACTTCGGGAACACCTTCTTTTATTCCAGCTACCAAAGGTCCTGAAGTAATACCGTACATCAAATCTTCAACAGAAGTATCCTTGGTTAACAGCCTATAAATATCCTCTGAATTTGTGTGAAATCTATCATAAGATAGATCATCATAAACATAGAATGAGATGATCATACACACGGCCAATCCAATGGCAAAACCGAAGATATTAATAGCAGAAAATGCTTTTTGCCGAGTAATATTCCTAAAAGCTACTTTAAAGAAATTTCCTATCATTTTGTTACCCTCATAATTATTTTTTTGGGTAGGAACGTCTTGTTCCTACTCATATTTCAGTGCTTCTACAGGATTTGAGTGTGCTGCTTTTAGTGTTCTAAAACTAACGGTAATAAATGCAATTACAATTGAAACTAGAAATGATATCAGGAAAGTGATTGGTGAAATTTCTATCTTGTATGCAAAATTTTGTAACCATTTATTCATTGCCAGCCAGGCAATTGGTAAAGCTATAACATTTGCTATGCATACCCATAACATGAATTTAGAAGTTAGCAAACTTACAATATTTGGGATACTAGCACCCATAACTTTTCGAACACCAATTTCTTTGGTTCTAAGCTCTGCATAATAGGCAGAGAGACCAAATAACCCAAGACAGGAAATGATTATTGCAAGAATTGAAAAAGTTTTAAAGATACTGTTCAACCGCTGTTCATTTTCATAAAGTGTATTCAATTTATCATCTAGAAATGTATAGTTAAAGATAGCACCAGGTGATAACTCTTCAATTTTTCCTTCCAAAAATCTCATTACTTCTGGAATATTATTTCCAGAAATTTTTACTAATAAATTAGAACACCACATTGTGTTCAATTCCAAAACCAATGGCTCAATTGTATTATGGAGTGAAGCAAAATTGAAATCTTTAACAATCCCCACAATCTCTGCTTCTGTCCCACGGAAATTGGATGCTGTTTTTCCAATTGGATTTTCTAATTGAATTGATTTCAGCGCTTTTTCATTAAGAATAAAAGCAGGATTTTCACTTGTCCAATCAGAAAAACTTTTCCGCTAATAATTTCAATATCTAATGTCTCAATAAAATCTTTATCTACACGCAAATACCTGATTGGTGGAAGCTCTACTTCTTCTGGTATACTTTCTTGCTGAATATCTTCAACACTGAAACGCTCTCCGGGTAAATTTGAAGACATGGAAACTGCACTTATCGAGTTATAATTTAGAAGTTCAGATTTAAGTGATTCAGGATTATTAGAAACAGCTCTTCTAAGCTCTCCATTAATCTCAATTGCAACTATTTTATCAGTTTCAAATCCCAGATTTTTCTGCTGGAAGAAATTCATTTGTTGAAAGATAATGATCGTACTGAAGATCATAAAAACAGAAATGATAAACTGAAAAATCACTAGTGAATTCCTAACATAAGATACAGAAGCTTTTGGATTTTTTTGTCCTTTGAGTGAAGTTATTACATTGAAACCGGACATAAAAAATGCCGGATATAAACCGGAAAGTGTTCCTGAAAGAATAATTAGGAATATAATCAAAAGAATATTACTTGAAGTTAACATATCAGTTAATGATAGATCTAAACCTGTTATTGATCTATAAAAAGGAATACTGGTTTCAATTAACAAAAGTGCTACTAAAGCCGCAATAGAAGCAAGAATCAATGACTCGGTAAGGAACTGGAAAATTAGGTTTTCCCTAGCTGCACCTACTACTTTTCTAACTCCAATCTCACGCATTCTGTTAAAGGCTCTGGCTGTTGATAGATTCACAAAATTAACACCAGCAAGTAATAAAACAAGAACAACTATAAACGCAAAAACATATACATAAATTATGTTGCTGTTGGCACTCATTTCCTGTTCTAAATGTGATTTTAGATGAATATCTGTAAGTGGTTGAAAATGTAGTTTGGAATGCTCATGAATTTCTTTTGGATCATCAAACCAACCGTTGTAAAAATGTTCTGTGAATGTTAACATTTTTTCATTAGCATCTTCCATATTTGCATTTTCATTCATCAAAATGTAAGTTGAAAAATGTGCCCAACCACGAGATTCCATCCAATCTGCTGCTCCACGCTGTTCCATTTCATCATACAAAGTAGGCATAGAAACCAAGTATTCATAATTTAGATGTGTATTGAGAGGAAGATCTTCAATCACTCCGGTTACTTGCATTTCACGTTGATTCTGTTCATTTTGTAATGTTTTACCTAGGGGATTTTCTTCACCGAAATATCTATTTGCAAATGATTCGGTAAGCACGATAGAATTCAATTCAGTTAGGGCAGTTTCGGGATTCCCTATAATAAATTCAATATCAAACATATCTATTATTACAGGATCAACATAAAATCCATGATCTTCTTGAAAGCGTTTGATATTTTCGTTTTGAGTGTAATTGTATGTTTGAGAATAACAATAGAACATTCTTCCGGCAGATTCAATTTCTGGAATATCTGCCTGAATTTCCAGAGCATGAAGTGGAGAAATGACTGCCCAATGTAATCCATTCTCATCCAATCCCTCATTTGTTATCCTATATATTCTGTCTGCTTTTGAGTAATGTTTATCGTAACTTATCTCCGATCTTATATAGAACAGGATTAATAAGCTGCATGCTAAACCCAAAGCTAACCCAATGATGTTTATTGCACTATTCAATTTGTGTTTTTTAATGTTTCGCCACGACATTTTGAGATAGTTTTTGAACATAAATTATTCCTTTTCTTCTATTTCTTCCAAAGCATTTTTCACATCTTGATTTTCTGGATCGATCTCCAATGCCTTTTTATAATTATCTTTGGCTTTTTCCAGATCTTCTAAAGATTCATAAATGGAGCCAATACTAAAATAAAAATACCACAGATAAATATTTTCTGGAAATTCCTTGATCTGCAGTTCATAAAAACGAATTGCTTCATTCTGTTTATTAGCATCATTCAGTCTGTAAGCAATACTATAAAGATCAAATTCGTAAAACCTATATTTATCAGCTTGGTGCTCTTTCAGCTCATAGTATTTCATGATCGCCCCATCTACTCCTCCTGCTTTCATTGCCAGATGGAGTTCTTCGAAAATCGGTTCTTTCTGCTCTGGTTGTTCTTGAAATGCCTCTTCCAGATATTGAATCCAAATCGATTTATTTGTATAATTCTCAAATGATTCATAGCCCTTCAAAAGATCTTCATCCTGCATAGTCTTTAAGTCTTTCCCATCATCTAATCCTTTCTTTACAAGTGCTTCAGTATCAATCAGCATATTTTGAAATGCTCTCAAATCCTGCATCGAACCATCTGCTCCGTGTCCTGGAATAATTAGTGTATCCTCGGGTAGAATATCCAAAAGTTTTTGTACATTCTCTTTATATTTCATCACGTCACCAGTTTCATCGATGGATGGAAAGTGATTGCCATTCGATACAGCTCCTACATAAGCAACTTTAGATTTTGTGAACCAAACCATTACATCGTTATTTGTATGTGAATCTATTACAGGAATAATCATAATTTCTTCATCATTAAAATAGAGAATTATAGGTTTAGAAAAGGTCATTTCAGGAAGTAACTCAGCAGGAAATTCACTGAATAGGTTGATTCCGCTTGTTAAGGTTTTTCGTAGATTCTCATGCCCGATAATTATTGCACTTTTATCGAATATGTAATTACCACCTATGTGTTCAGTATGTTCGTGGGAATTAATAATATAAACAGGTTCTCCAGGCTGCAAAGAGTGTAAAATTTCTTTTAAGTTTTCTGCATGATTTTTCTGACCGGTTTCAACTAACAATAATCCATCATCACCAACAAAAGCTAGAACTTTCACATCGTAGCCACCACCATCAACTGTTAATTTGTACAAATTTTTAGCAAGTTCTGTTACTTGATAACCTGTTTTCTCTTCCTCTGCAAAACAAATTGAAACTAATAATGCTAAAACTAAAATAATAAATTGTCTTGTTTTCATGCTCACTCCATTTAATTTATTCACATTTTAATGATTTCACCGGATTTGCGTTTGCTGCCTTTATCGAGTGAAAACTAACGGTTACTAGGGCAATTATTAAAGCAACAGATCCTGAAATAATAAATAAAATTGGTTTCATAGTTGTTTGATATGCAAAATTTTGCAGCCATCTATTCATTGCGTAATATGTAATAGGCCAGGCGATCAGGTTTGAAATTAATACCCACTTTGCAAAATCTTTGGTTAGTATGAACACAATAGAACTTACAGATGATCCGAGTACTTTGCGAATTCCAATTTCTTTGGTTCGTTGTTCAGTAATAAAAGTAACTAACCCAAATAGTCCAAGACATGCAATGAATATCGCTAGTCCGGCAAAAGTTGCAATTTTTCCAGCAAAATTACGCTCGTTAAAGAATTGGAAATTGAAAGCTTCATCAAAAGTGAATGAGTTGAAATCTCGATCCGGCCAGATCTCACTATACAATGCTTCAATTTGCACGGTTGTTTCTTCAATATTATCTGCTCTTATAAGAAGCAAAGCGTTACCGGGAATATAATGCATTATCATTGGCTCTATCGTTTGTTTAGCATCACCGAAATGTATATCTTTAATCACACCGATCACATTCAACATAGCATCAGATCCATCAGCAGGGACATGAACTAATTGCTTTCCTTCATGTGTTTCCCAACCGGACATTTTAAAAGCAGTTTCATTCATAAGTACTGAATTCATGGAATCTGAAACTGAACCTTTGATGAAATTTCTACCAGCAATTATCTCAATATTAAGAGTATTAACAAAATCTTCATCAACAAAAATTTCATCTATCATTTCACCGTGCTCTTCATTTCGATGACCGAAAAATACTTCAGCTGTTGGTAAGGTTCTACCAGGCATTTGCCTAGATCTGGATGCACTATTTACTGCTGGAATATCTAACACTCGTTCTTTAAAAAGATCGCTCTGAAGTGTGATATTTTCATCAAATGAAGGAACAACAACAATATTTTCTTTTGAATATCCAAAATCCCTCTGCTCTAAATAATTAAGCTGACTTATAACAATTAGAACACCCAATATAAGTGAGATTGAAATTGAAAATTGGATAACAACAAATACCCGCCGCAAGAATGTTCCTTTCTTACCAGATTTAAGTTCACCTTTAAGTGTGTTCACAGGTTTATATGACGATATTACAAGTGATGGATAAATTCCTGAAAGCAATCCAATAATTATAGACACAAGTAATAATCCCGGAAGAAAAATGACTGATTGGAACATATTGAAATCTAATTGTTTATTC
>CAXCCM010000120.1:0-5762 GCA_963981005.1 uncultured bacterium
AATTTCAGCAACACCTTAGCGATATGTTTTTCTAAATCCCCATAATTTTATCCAGTTTATTCAAATAACCACCCAGATCATCTCTCTTATAGGCACTGATAAGATCTTCTTTAAAGTTTGGTGATCTAAGGGCAGTACTGATAGTTTTAATAACATTCAAATATTGTTTGGGGAATTTTTCTGGCGTTACAATGAGAAACACAAGATCAACTAATTTCTCATCGAGGGATATCCAATCAATCGGTGAACTTAAGATTCCAACCACTACCACAGTTTCATCAATTATTTCCGTGCGACAGTGTGGGATGGAAATTCCATTTCCAATCCCTGTACTTGCTTGTTTCTCTCGATGCAGAACAAAGCTAGTAACCAGGTCACTACTTGAAATAATACCATCGTTAACTAGCACTTGAGACATTTGCGCGATTGTCTCTTCTTTTGTTTTTGCGTTCACTTCAATTACTCGATTTTGTATTAACTTGCACAGAGGAAACACCTTCACACGTTCTTCCCTAAGTTTTGTACTCTCTCTGTATTCCATGAGAATATTTTTTATCAGAACGTTGTTCTTATTACCCTTAAGATTAACATTGGACAAAGTTTTACTTATGCATCTAATCGCTTTAAGGTGTTGATCCGGGAATTTTTCCGGTGTTACTATCAAAAAGACAAGATCAACCGGTTTTGAATCTGGTGAATCCCAGTCAATCGGATGCGTCAATATGCCGCAGGCAATAACTGCATTGTTAACCAGGCCGGTTCTACAATGCGGAATAGCCACTCCATTACCAATTCCTGTACTAACCAGTTTCTCTCTTTCCAGCACAGAGTGTGTAACTATTACAACTTCAGAGATGATATCGTCTTCTACCAGCAATTGAGCCAGCTTAATAACAGCTTCCTCTTTAGATTTTACATCAAGTTCAGTTATTCGGTTGCTGGTGAGATCAAATATGGTTTGCTCTTTCGAAAATATCTTCTTTAACGTCTGCTCTTTTTTTGCAAATATCGAATCCTTCCATTTTCTTAAAGTTTTTTCGGATAACCAGGCTCCACCAAGTTCAAAAATTACAAGAGCTGGAATAATTGTATTAAAAATACGCATTCCACCACTTCCCTTTAGAAGCGTCATTACAAGAACAGTTTCTACTGCTGCCATACCAGCCTGAGGCAACATCAGCTTTGGTAATGCAGATGTAACATTCTGAGCCTGTCCTGTTATTTTACAGCCTACCCAGTTTCCAAAGAGTTTACCAACTGTTCTGAGTACCAGATATCCAATAACATATCCCAGGGTATCAAATGAGAAACTCTCGATTTCTATATTGGCTCCGATTATAGCAAAAAATACTAAATTGAACATTGGCATAATGTTTCCAATTTTTAGTGAATCGAAAATCGCATGAAAATGGAAATTTGAAATAAGAAAACCTGCTACAATTGCAGTTATTAAAAATGGAAGATGAAAGTGCATTGCCACTGCAGTTCCCATAGCAATAACACCCATTAATATCAAAAACATTTCAATAGATGGTGTAGGATCCTCAGCGATAACTTTGGCAATGTAAGTTCCCAGCTCCTTTTTTTGTTCGGCAGATGCGGTTGTTCTTTTTATGGTTAGCTTAAGAATAAGAAAAATTCCAAAACCAATAAGACAGGCAAAAAATATTTCTTTTGCAACTTCACCTGAGATATGAAAAACAGAGAGTTCTTTTCCTTTTTGAATGAAAAGTGCAATACTAAGAAAAATTGAGAAAAATACAACTTCAATAATGTCATCCAGGACAACTATATTAGCAACCAGATTTTTTAATGAACCTTCAATTTTTAGCTTATTCATTAAAATGAATGTTAGCGCAGGTGCTGTAGCAATACCAATAGAACCTATAATAAGAGAGTTTATAATATTAAAATCGAACAGAAGCCAGAAACCAAGGAAGAGCAGAAGCCATGTTAACAGAGCCTGCAACACGCAGATAAGAGTTGCACTTAAACCAACTTGCTTCAGCCTGTCTCTGTGAAGTTCTTCTCCCAGTGAAAAGGCGATCATTCCCAGAAACAAAAATACAAAAAATTGAAAACTCTGCAGAATCTCTGTATATTTCTCGAAATCGGAATTAAAGAATGTGTATACTGGTTTCAATAATGCACTATTTTCATATGCATTATAATGCTGTAAAATTTTATGGACTAGCTTTAGAAAATGGGGACCTACAACGATGCCCCCTAATATTTGTCCTACAACTTCACCTATTTTAAATCTTTTTGCAATTGTTCCACCGATATAAGCTGCAATAATTAGAAGTCCGATTTCAAAAATCTGCATTTTCATGAATTGCAATTCCATGTACTATCTCTCCCTATCCTCACTCCATTGAACAGAAATGTCCGGAGGTTACTTCTAATTCGTTGAGCCACCCGTAAACCGGCTCTGAATAATAGATTCCGTGTAGATGCATAATTCAACCTTTTCTATCTTGCCGAATAATTTGAATTGAGTTTATTTAGTAAAGATATTTAGGATTTGCCTTCTGTAACTCGGATCAACAGACTACCGGCTTCTCCAGCTCACAAACAAGAAATATATTAAAGCAAAAGAAAAAGTATAAAAACACATATATATATATATTAATGAGCCAATAGAAATTATTGGCTCATTTTTTTTCCTCAGAATCTTCGCTGATCAGGCTCTAATGTTTGACAACTGTAACACCCATCTTTTCGGGCGTGAAGCTGTTTGTGATGCCTATTATTTTGAAATCAATCTCTTTAGAAAACACATTTCAATTAATTCTAATTCATTTTTTAACGTCTGGCTAAATATATTTCAATGTAGTTTAGGTTTAATTGGCAAGCGTTTTAAAACTTTAATAATTCTGACTTTTCCAACAGTTCCTCAAAACCGAGTGTGTAAATGTCTTTCCAGGAATCAGGACCATAAATCCTCACGTAATCCTCAACAATTTTGTAGCCAATGAGATATCCAATTGCGCCGGGCAGATCCTCCTTTAGTTTCGATCTTCGCGATTCAAAACTATTTTTGATATTTTGATCATCAGCTAAATAGTTCTCTTTGAAGTAGGAGAGGATAAAATTCCATTCTTGTTCTGCTGCGACTAATTCCTCTTCAGAGTATTCTAAACTCATTGCAATAGAGTAATCCTTTTTTCCTCCAATAGTATTCCAGTATAACTTGTTTACATAAACTGCAAACCCTTCATTTATGCATACTTCCAATGCATGATTTGCTGTGTCTTTATTCAAGTTACCGAAAATCTGATGATTTAGTTCATGTGGAAACCAATTGATTACCGAAGGAAGGTTATTGTTGCCAGGGAAACCAAAATCTACAAACATCACACCTTCACCAACACTGCCTAGATTTGCAACAGAAGGTCCGTAGAATAGGTACCATTCTCCTTTAGGTGAATGCCCCGTAAGTTCTATCATTCCCTCTCTTACTTCAAAAAAGGCATCTAGCAGGGTTTCATTTTTGCTCCCTGAGTAAAATAACTTATTCTTTTCATTGAGCTCATCAATAATCCTAATTCCATAATGTTCAGCAACAGCGTCAAAAGTCTCGATCTTGCCTAAATAACGATCCCAAATCTTTTTGTATGGGTAGTATAGAGAGTCTCGAAAAATCTGTTTTCTTTCAGCAGAATCCGTATTTAGATGTTCATTATACAGCGCGAGTTGTTTTTGTGAAATGTCAATTATTTGCAAATCATGGTCTTTGTTGTCTGCTGCTATGACTGTTTCATCTGAGATAGTTTTCTTAGCTGGCTTGTTTGCACAACCTAAAACTATTACAATCAATAGCAACAATAGTATATATTTTTCCTTAATCATTATAATAACTTCTCCAATAATATATCTTAAAACTATTCTTCATTTTTTTTTGGTCATGAAATTATACTATCTGTTACTACATATAGGCATAAAATTAATACTCACGAACTCTCAATATTTTTTATAGCCAACTACAGATATTAACTAGTACGTAATAACTCAATAAGTCACAATAAAATCAGTCATTGTAGTAATTCCATCAGGTAATTGATGGTTATCAATAGCATCACCATCACTCCAATCTCCTGAGTCATCATTATCATACCAATCTACAGTAGTAAAATTCAATCGCATTACAAGATTTGTAGTTTCACCTGCTCTAATCTCAAAACTTCCCAACTGTTCACCTGGTACAGATGAAACAAATAAACCGTCTTCTACATCAAATAAACCATCAGCTCCAAAATAGTTAATAAATAGATCATCATCATTTAATCCGTCAATTTGAGTAATCCAAGCATCAATTGGATTTCCTTGATATTCAATGACCCAGGCCATGCGGTTTCGTTGAGTTAATTTAAGACCCTGATAGTTTCCAACCGGAAGTTGAATTGAAACTTCTCTTTCTGTATGAAGCATTTCAACAGAAGATTCATACATAGTTGTCCAAATAATATCTTCAGCAGCTATTCCTTCAGCTATTTCATCTGTCGTAACTTCGATCTTAGGAATATAGTGTCTAATGTCAATTAGATCAAGAGTGTGTGTTGTCCTCTTGTTAATTTGTTCACTTGTTCTATCACTTAGCTCTGCATTCCATGTTGTCATTCTAAAATCTAAAGTTCCATCTTCTTCAGTTTCTGTTACGTTATCTTCGCTGCAACCTAGTAATAACATAGACATCGTCACAATTGCTAAAAACATTTTAAATAATTTCATATTTGTTCCCCTTTTTCTTTTTCTAAAGCACTGAAAAATTTGCTTTTAGTCAGTTAAGTGTCAAGAATAATAGTATTTTACATTGTGTAATAATTGGAATTTTATATTATTAGAAATTACTGCATCGGCTTATGTTCTAATAATTTTTTTAAGGTTGGAACGTTATACACTTCTCTCTCTACATCTGTAGTCTCAGGATCAATTGTAACCCATACATCCTCATCATTAATATAAGTAGATTGGGTTCCATATTTTTGAAATCCGAAAGTCATCCAGCAATATCTGTCATAAGTAACCGCTGTAAAATATCTAGCTTTTTCATATCCTTCTTCATAAGCTGCTTTTGCTAATTGATGAGCTAAGAATAGGTTTTCCACACTTTTACTTTTCATATTATCATCTACAAAGATCATTCCTGTATGCTGCAGAATTATAGCTGCATTTAATTTGTCTTTTGGTGTGATCACTTCATTTTTTGCCAGCATCTCAAATAAGAGCTTTCTTCTTTCATCATCTTTTGGCGCGAATGGTTCATCAGAATCGGAAGAGCGGTCTCTTTGATCTGCATCAACTAACTCTTGTAATTTTGCATTATCTACTAATTCTGCTTTTTCGCATCCCATAAATAAAGCTATTGCAATTATCATTATAATAAGTAATCGATTCATATTTTCCTCTTCAAAGAGTCAGTTTCACAAATTTGTTAAGAACTCTAATCTCTTTATTTTATAATGTAGAGTTTGAATATTGTTGATCTGAATGTCAAGAGGAAGTAGAGAAAGAGTGAAAGTAGATAAGCAATATTTTACGTCTTTACCGCATCAATATCAATTGGAATAAAAAATGCAATTATATTTTGTATAGAATTATAAGAACGAAATATTAAATGTTTATGATGTGAAACTTATAGAGAGGATGTACAAAGGAATTCATGTACTAAATGTTAGAATTTCGTAAATAAATATTGGGGCACAGCTGAGACACACTGTGGCATACTGACACAAATAACATCTGTATAAAGTGAGGACGAA
>CAXCCM010000121.1:0-5735 GCA_963981005.1 uncultured bacterium
GTATCAGTAACATTTGAATATACAATATTATCATTATCTAAAACTACAAATTTAGACATCCTTGAGCCAAGATCAATTCCAATTGTTACCATTATATATTTCCTTTATTTTTAAACCATGACATGAATAAATTGATTCTCTTCTTTAAAATATTCAGAAGCAAGATCGTGTAACATCTTCACATCTACATTATCAAGTCGTTCATCTCTTTTTAAATAATATGAATACCCTAAACCTAATGACTCGAGGATAGAAAGCGTTTGAGCAAGATTAAGCACACTTTCCTGTTCCATAAGTCTTTGTCCTCGAATAAAGTTCTTTGTTGTTTCAAGTTCTTTTTGTGTTATTCCATTTTTTTTTATGTTTTGCAGAACATCACGGATAACCCTTACAGCTTCATCTTTATTAGATTTATCAACAACTGCCGATGCAACCCAGAATCCTGTTGTACGTACCGAACTATAACTGAAATCAACAGAATAGGCAAGCCCACGTTTCTCTCGGAGCTCGGTAAAAAGTATCGAATCACTTTCTCCTCCAATAATCTGAGATAGAAGGTGAAACGCTGTATTTTTCATATTCTCATTAGCACTACAAGCAAAGCCGCCAATCATAATTATTGCTTGATCCATTCCTCTTTTAGTTATCTTCTGTTTTATTTTAGAAGAGTTTACTATTACATTTTGGATAGAATGAGAAAAGTTGTTTTTCTTAAAAACAAAGTTTGATTCACATAATCTGAGGGCATCATCAAAATTGAAATCACCAGCTATTGCTAAAGATAAGTTTTCTGGTTGATAATGTTTTGCATACCAATTTTTAACTTGTTTCAAGGTAATTTTTTGAATAATTGATTTTGAGCCGGACCGATTATTTAAATTACTTTTTTTTCCGAATATTAACTCTTTAAACAAAAGAGCAGAATTATGCTGAGGATAATCTTTTGCTCTATCCATACTACTTCTTGTTGTTTGTTTAATATTCTTAAAATGTTCCATCGGAAAAGTAGGTCTTAGAACTACATCGGAAAGTAGCTCTAAACTTGCAGGAAGCATTTCTTTAAAGCATTTGGTACTTACGAGGGTTGTTTCACTTTGCGGACTTATACCAAAATTTATACCATTTGATGTGCAATAATTAACAAATTGCTGATAATTCCTTTTCTCATTTCCATAAAGCAATAATGCAGATGTAAGATAATTAATACCTAAATTATCAGTTGTTTCATTCAATTGAGAAACTTCATAAGAAAGTGAAATTCCAATTGTAGGTTTTCCTGTTACTTTTCTTAGCAGTATTCTCATTCCGCTATCTAAACGAGTTTCAAAGAAAGTTTGTTCTGTAATTTTATTATTGGGAATTTCTTTTTCTACAAGAATTTTATTTATTTCTTTCTCATGAAGATGTTCCCTACCGGTGCAATAAATATATAGATGTTCTTTACTGAAATACCTACTAATAACACGTTTAAGATCATTATCGGAAATATTTCTGATCATTTCTGGGTATTCAAAAAATTTCTGATAACTAGAAAGGATCTCTTCGCTTCCCAAACTAGATGCAATAGATTCTATATATTCAAATGTGTACCTGTAAAAATATACCAGCTCTTTTTTATTATCTTCTAACTCGATATCACTCATTCCACTTGTTAGGAAAAATTTTAACTCTTCTAAAAATATTTTGCTTATTTTAGTAAGATCAGAATTCTGTTTAGGTAGTATAATAATTACAGATGCACCATCGTTGATACCGCTTAATGAGTGAATGCGAACGCCATCTATAAGTTTCTCTTTTGTAAAAAGACGGCTGTATAGTCTTGAATTTTTGCCAATTGCAAAAGCTTTTGTTGCTAATGACAGTACGTAAGCATCGGGGTCTGTTTCTGCAAGATCAGGAATTACAAAGGCAAGCATATTGCTGGAGATATCCTTTTTAATGTATTTTAAAGTTGGTGAAGTTGGGAAGTTATTGCTAATTCTAATTTGTTCTTTAAGTTGCGAAGGTTTCCAACTGCCAAAATATCTTTCAATCACATCATCAAGTTCATTTCCAACAATATCTCCAGAAGCGACCAAAAAGCTATTATTTGGAACGTAATACTTTTTATAAAATTTGCGTAATGATTCTGGATCTGCTTTCTTTAATGAGTTTAAATTTCCAATAATCGGTTTTTTGTATGGATTTTTTGTGAAGTAATCAGCAGCGATCTCTTCAATGAATGAATCTTCCGGTTCGTTCTTAAACTGCTTAAGTTCCTCGATAACTACTTTTTTTTCTGATTCAAAATCTGTATTAGAGAAATTCGCTTCTCTTGCCAGTTCCGATAGTATCTCTATTCCCTCTTCTGTAAATTTAGATGGAAGAGTTACATAGAAACATGTTGAATCGAATTCAGTATAAGCGTTTAAGGTTCCCCCAAGATTTGTAACTTTATTCATTATTGCATTTTGTGGGAATTCCTTTGTAGATTTGAATACAAGGTGTTCTGTAAGATGAGAATATCCTGCTTCATTATTCTCTTCCCAAGCAGATCCAATGCGTATGTAAAGTTGTAAACAAACCAAAGGATTAGAATTATCTCGGGCAGTTATAACTTTAAATTTATTATTTAATTTGTTAGATGTAACTTTCATTTATTCCTTTTCACCTGATTCAACGCAAGCATATGCGTTATGATTATGAATCGATTCAAAATTTTCTGATTGAACCTTAAACCAATTTATCCTTTCATCTTTTTGTATTTTTAAAGTTACTTCTCTTACGATATCTTCAACAAATCTTGGATTATCATAAGCTTTTTCTGTAACATATTTCTCGTCAACTCGTTTAAGAAGCGGATATATCTCACAACTCGCACAGCTTTCTATAAGTTCTATTATTTCTTCTAACCAAATGAATTTACTATAACTAATTACTACATTTACTGTAGAACGCTGAGAATGTGCACCATTTTCGCTTATCTCTTTTGAACAAGGACACAACGTAGTTACGGGAACTTCTACACCGATCTGCATTTTAAATTCTTCATTTAAAGAAGCTTGAAAATAACAATCGTAAGAGAGCAATGAGCTGGTTTTAGAAACAGGAGCTATCTTTTTCATAAAGTATGGGAACCTGATGTTAACATAAGCAAAATCGGCATTTAAAGCTTTTTTTACTTCAGCCAAAAAATCAGGTAATCTCTGAATAAAATTATCTTTGTGGAAATGATTCAACACTTCTAAAAATCTGCTCATGTGTGTTCCACGATGATGGTGTGGGAGTTCTACATAAATATCTAGATCTGCAACTGTTGTTTGTTGTTTATTCTCACGATCATCAACAATAATTGGATATTTAACATTCTTAACACCAACTTTGTTTATCATTATGTTCCTTTTATCTTCTAAACTTTGTATATCAATTTTGTCTTTCATAATAATTTCTCATCCCTTGAGTTTCTAATTTTTCAATTTCATCAGTAATAATAAAATAGATGATAGCTTCAACATTATTTTGCTCTGCAAGTTCTATTGCATCTTTTGGTTCCAGCAAAAAAAGAGCTGTTGAATATGCATCTGCCAATAAAGCTGTCTCTGCGATGACTGTTACAGAAATTGCATTTTCTGAAGGATAACCAGAAATTGGATCTAAAATGTGATGATAACGCCTTCCATCTTGCATGAAATACCTTTCATAATCGCCAGATGTAACAACAGACATATTCCCCACATCAAGAATATCGATCATTTCATTCGATTCACTTCTAGGATGCTGAATCCCAATCTTATATGGCTTTTCTCTACCAAATATCCTCATGTCTCCCCCAGCATTAACAAAGCCGGAGATTACATTTTGTTGCTTCAGATGATCTACTAAAACATCAATTATATAGCCTTTAGCAAGACTGCCTAAATTTATCTTCATTCCAATTGGTTTATGCAAATAATTGTTCTGAATTGTTAATTTATTATGACCTGTTGTACTTCTTGATTCTTCAATTTTTATTTTTGTAGGGATGAGTTTATTATCAAAATCCCAAATCTCTGTTAAAGCCCCAACAGTAATGTCATAATGTGAATTTGTTTTCTTATAAAGCTCTTTTGACACAGCAAATATTTCTGCCAGATCATCATCAATTATGAGGCTATCCGTTACAGAATTATTGAAGTTCCAAATATTACTACCTTGTTTGTAAAATGATAATTTATTTTCTAAATCTTGAATTAAAGTAATAGCACTTTCTAAAATTTGTTCTGTATTTTTACTCTTGGTCTCAATTTTAATCTCTACCAAAGTATCCATCACAAATTCAGAACGTTGAGTAATGTAAGTCTGCTTTGAATATCTGTAAGCTGCAAAAGCAAATATCACAACAAAAATTATTAAATTAATTATATCTTTTCTCTTCATATTTGCCACAAAATTTCGGGCAGTTAATTTGTCAAATCTTATGGTTTTATGAAATTACATTCAAGAAATAAGGCGGTTTGCAATTAAAGATAATATGCTAAATAAAGAAACTACAATAATTCAATACTTTTTAAATAGATCTTCTTATGAAAATGTTCAGATAGATGTATAAGAAAGATACGATTAATTTGTTTTATAGATGATTTTGAAATTGAAATATCATTAATATAATTCCCGATACTGTTTAATTTTGAGATCAGATCCGCAGCATCAATATTCAGTTTAAATACCTGCTCATCATTTACAGGATGAAAACAATCATTGCAGATAAAACCATGTTTTTGTGGGAAATAAGCGTGGAAAAGCTTTTGTTGTTCACATTCTATACAATAATTAGTACTGAATTCTATACCAATAATTTTGCTCAATTTTAGTAAGAATCGCCAAAAGATAGTAATTTCATTTTTTTTAATTGTTTTTATATAGTTCAAATAAGTTTCTAATAATTCGTAAATTGCAAATGAATCATCAAGTGGGACAATTATCTGTCGAATCACTTCAACTGGAGCTTGCATAAGAATGCTTGTGGTATGTTCAATATTAAATAAATGCGCATTTATTAGATGTGATGATCTGTAAAAATACCAATCAGAATTTGGGTTCTTATAAAGAACTAATTCAAGTTCGTTAAGAAGTTCAATCAAGCCTGTATTTTTGCTTTTTTTATTACGAATTCCTTTTGCCATTACAGAGATCACACTAAGATCAGGAGTCAATACATCAAGGATAATACTTGTTTCCCTAAAATTTACTTTCTTTATAATTATCCCTTTTGTTTTTATATCTCTGTTCATTATCTGTTGCCAAGTCTACATAAATCCTAAATTATTCAACAGTAACACTTTTAGCAAGATTTCGTGGTTGATCTACATCTAGTCCGCGAAGATCTGCCACATGATATGCAAGAAGTTGCAATGGAATTACTGTTAATAATGGTTGAAGCGTTCTTATGGTTTTGGGAACGTAAATAACACTTTCAGATATATATTTAATTTTTTCGTCACCTTCTGTCGCGATAGATATAATACGACCATTCCTTGCTTTTACTTCTTCCAGGTTGGAAATGATCTTCTCATAAATTGCATCATCAGGTGCAATCGCAATAACTGGCATATTCTCATCTATAAGTGCTATTGGACCATGTTTCATCTCCGCAGCAGGATAACCCTCGGCATGTATGTAGGAAATTTCTTTGAGTTTGAGAGCGCCTTCTAGTGCCACAGGGGAATTCACTCCTCGTCCTAAATAGAGAGCATTATGAGAATCTTGTAAAGTTTTTG
>CAXCCM010000122.1:0-5599 GCA_963981005.1 uncultured bacterium
TAACTATGTGATAGAAACTGCCAGAAAAATGGGCATAAAACGCCCAAAGGTTTCAATTATCTCTTTTTCAGAGAAACTTCACCCAAAAATCCCAACTGCTGTTGATGCAGCCTTTATTTCCAAAATGGCTGACAGGCAACAGATTAAAAATGCTGATGTTGATGGGCCACTTTCCATTGACCTATCGATTGATCCTGACAGTCTAGAACATAAAGAGGTTTCCAGTTGTGTGCAAGGAAATGCAGATTGCCTCGTTTTTCCATTTTTGGAAGTAGCAAATGTTTTCTATAAATCTTTAACTTATTTTGCTCATGCCGATATGGCTACTGCTATTGTTGGAACTAAAGTGCCAACCACACTTTCATCGAGAAGTGATTCAGTTCGAAATAAACTATATTCTCTTGCTTTTGCCTGCTTGAGAGCAGATGAAGAACTAAAAAATAATATTGATATCGAGGATATTTAATGAAGATTGCTATTGCCTCAGATCATGCTGGTTTTGATCTTAAAGAAAAAATAAAAGTATTTCTAACCAAGTATGAAATTATTGATTACGGTGCAAATGATTCAGATTCTATGGATTATCCGGATACAGGTTTTGAAGCAGCTAAGGCTGTGGCTAATGGTGAATGTAAAAGAGGAATCTTGATTTGTGGAAGTGGTATAGGAATGAGCATTGTAGCAAATAAGGTTTCTGGGATACGAGCTGCATTATGTCAAACTAAACAATTTGCACAACTTTCTAGGCTTCATAATGATTCCAACATTTTAGTTTTATCCGGACGCTTTATCTCTGAGTATTTGGCTAAGGAAATAATTGAAATTTGGTTCAGTACAGAATTTGAGGGTGGAAGACACCAAAAAAGATTAAATATAATAACGAATCATGAAAAGGAGAAATTGTAGATGAAATTCATAAAAAAGAATGATCCTGAACTTTTTGATGCAATGAATAAAGAGTTGAAGCGTCAAACAGAAAATCTTGAGCTTATTGCCTCAGAGAATTTTGTTTCACGAGCTGTACTAGAAGCAAACGGGTCTGTTTTAACAAATAAATATGCCGAAGGTTATCCATACCGTTACAGTAAAAAAACTGGTAAATTAAAATATGAACTTTATGGTAGATACTATGGTGGTTGTGAATGGGTAGATGAAGTAGAAAAACTTGCAATTGAACGAGCTAAAGAGATATATGGTGCAGATCATGTAAATGTACAGCCTCATTCTGGTTCTCAAGCAAATATGGCTGCATATTTCTCTTTAGTAAAGCCTGGTGACACTGTTCTTAGTTTAGAGTTATCTCACGGTGGGCATCTCACCCATGGGCATCCATTAAGTTTTTCTGGTGCTTTGTATAATATAATTCCATACGGTGTAAATAAAGATACTGAACAATTTGATTATGAAGAGATTAGAAAACTGGCCTTAGAGCACAAACCTAAAATGATTCTTACCGGTGCAAGTGCTTACCCTCGTAAAATTGATTTTAAGAAATTCCGTGAAATAGCCGATGAAGTAGGCGCAACTTTATTTGTTGATATGGCTCATATTGCTGGATTAGTTGCTGCTGGCCAGCATGAAAATCCTATCCCTTATGCAGATATCGTAACTACTACAACTCATAAAACTCTTCGTGGTCCTCGTGGCGGAATGATCCTTTGCAAAGAAGAATATGCAAAAGAAATTGATAAGCAAGTATTTCCTGGAATTCAGGGTGGACCTCTTGAGCATGTAATAGCTGCAAAAGCAGCAGCTTTCAAAGAAGCACTTCAGGATGATTTTAAAATTTACCAGGAGCAAGTAGTAAAGAATGCTGAGGCATTGGCAAAAGCATTAGAGGAAAAAGGATTGCGATTGGTTTCAGGTGGTACAGATACTCATCTTATGCTTATTGATCTAGGTAATAAGGACAGTGGACACCCTAGTGGTAAGAAGATGGAAGGTGCGCTGGACAAAGCCGGTATTACAGCAAATAAGAACACTGTACCTTTTGATAGCAGACCCCCATTTGTTGCTTCAGGTATACGGTTAGGAACACCTGCTGTTACAACAAGAGGTATGAAAGAAAAGGATATGCAGCAAATTGCTGAATTTATTGCTCAAGTATTTTCTAATCATGCTGATGAAGATAGGTTAGCTCAAATAAAAAATGAAGTTCGCGAATTCTGTTCAAAATTTCCACTTTATCCAGAACTTCTTGATCAAGATTAATTTGTAATATTATAAAGCATTTACCCCATTCATGTATGAGTGGGGTTTTTATTTTTCTCAAACATTGGGGATGATACTATCCCACATTATATTCCAAAAATTATACATACTTAACAAATATTCACCATTTAACTAAGTTAAAAATAATAAATAGTTGACACCATAAGTTTATCAAATAAACATTAATCTATGGAGTTTTACGTCCATAAATATAAATGTATTCATTAATGAATAGGGAGATATCATGAATATTGAATTTCATTATTACTTAACAAAATATTTGGCATTAGAAGCAGGTTTTGACAACAATGAAGCTGAGATCATTGCCTATTCATCACAGTATGTAGATGATAATTCAACCCAGTATAGCATAAAACTTCCCGACGGTTCTATGTATGAGAATTACATGACTCAAACTAAAAATATCACGAGACCAAGAAAGCAATTAATGAGAATATATTTATTATTCCATTTCATGCCTGGAAATCCTACAAGCCCAAAAACTAGAAGAAGAGATGGTAAGATGCATCTTCTTAATACAACTTCATCCAGCACACATGCTCAAGAAATTTTCTACGATGCAACCAAGAGTGAAAATTTGTATTCATTGGGAGTTGCTTCACATATGCTTGCTGATACAATTTCTCATCAAAATTTCATTGGGAACTTCGATGAAATGAATGCTATGGAAGGTGTATGGGAAACCCTCTCTCCAAATATTGGGCATGCAGATGCAGGATATAAACCGGATATTCCTAACCTTGTTTGGCATGACCCGCGCCTTATTGAGGAAAATGCGACTATAGACAACACAGAACGTGTATTGCTGGCAGCTAATAAGTTATATAAAAATTTTCTAATGTTCACTGCAAGTCCAACAAATTGGACAAACGTAAAAGCAAATATCAACGAGATACTTAAAGATAAAATTGATGAAAGGCATTTATCTTCTTATAAAAAACAAATGAAAATAAGAGTTGAAAAATATAAAGCTCTTATTTTGGAACATGATGCCGCAGCTGACTATAATCCTAATATGTGGTTCGAAGAATCTGTTAATGAAAAAATTAAATTTCTAGATGACAAAAAAGTGAAATTTGATCCGATAAAAGATAAGCTCTCTTTCAAAGATGATTATAAAAAAACAAATTGGTATAGATTTCAGGAAGCAGCAAAAAGCTATCAAAAAAGAGCTGCCGATAAAATGGAACCAATCTTCTCACAAATAGAAATTAAGGAATGGTAATAAGTATGAATAAGAATTATTTGATAATTTTAGTTTTTGCAATTTTGTTCACATCTCTATCTGCTCAAAATATTTGGATCAATGAATTGCATTATGATAATTCAAGTACAGATGTTGGAGAATTTATTGAAATAGTTTTGGATAATGCCGGAAGCTTTAGTTTAGGCGATTTCGCTATCACTTTATATAATGGAAATAATGGTTCAAGCTACGACACAAAAACTTTAGATCAATTTACAGTAGGGATAGTTAGTGATACTTTTACTTTATATCATTATGAATATCCAGAAAATGGCATACAAAATGGTGAACCAGACGGTTTAGCAATAGATTATCAAGGAACACTTATTCCAGGACAATTCCTAAGTTATGAAGGTACTTTTGAAGCAACTGATGGGCCAGCCAGTGGAGTAACATCTACAGATATTGGTGTTATTGAAGGAAGTACAACGCTAATAGGAGAATCACTTCAACTATTGGGAACTGGAGCAGTTTACAGTGACTTTGTATGGCAAGAACCTGCATCTGAAACTCCCGGGGAATTAAACAATAGTCAAACTTTTGGGGGAACTCCTGTTCCTACTATTATCGTTGCAAGCCCAAATGGAGGTGAGCAATGGGAACAAGGATCTACACATTCTATTACATGGACTTCAATAAATTTTACCGGTAATATAAAAATAGAATTAGAAACGGTTTATAGAGAAAGAGATGTTCTTATTGCATCCACTGAAGATGATGGCATTTGGGAATGGGAAATACCCTCAGATCTTACAATCGCAGATAATTATGTTATAATTATATCTGATGCTGATGATGGAGATCCATTTGATGAAAGTAATTCTCCATTCTCTATTATCGAGCCTGTTCCGATTACACCATATTCAATTTATGATATTCAAT
Organism: uncultured bacterium; assembly: GCA_963981005.1. GTDB lineage: Bacteria > Cloacimonadota > Cloacimonadia > Cloacimonadales > TCS61 > Tenebribacter. Next base: position 4,361 of record CAXCCM010000122.1, read on the forward strand.
ATTCTATTACCGGCCCTTCCCCACATGAAGGAGAATTGGTTGAAACTTCCGGTGTCGTTACAGCTGTATTTGAAAACTACTTCTTTATTCAAGATGGTGCAGGAGCTTGGAATGGAATTGCGATATATCCATTACAAGAAGTTGAAGTTGGAGATGTGATTACAATATCCGGTACTGTTTTAGAATACAACGAAAAAACTGAGATAATAGATGTTGTTGATATGACAATTTCTGGAACAGCTACACTTCCTGAGCCTGTAATTCTTAGTTCTGCAGAGCTATCTTCAACAGAAGATTACGAATGTGTTCTAGCAACACTTCAGAATGTTACGGTTTCAAATGATAGTCTTGGTTATGGGAATTGGGAAGTTGAAGATCAATCTGGAATCTGTATTATTGGTGGTTTGGGAGATTATACTTATGAACCTGTCACAAGCGAACTTATTTACAATCTAACAGGAATTGTAGATTACACTTATGGTGCATTTAAACTTGAACCTCGTGATGATGCTGATATAGACCTGATTGGTTCTGAGATTGATGAGCAGTTAATTTCAGTTGGTAATCCACAATTGAGTAATTACCCAAATCCGTTCAATCCTTCTACAACAATTTCATTCACTCTCTCAAATGAGATCAGTGGAGATGTTGTAATTTCTATTTTTAACTTGAAAGGACAATTAGTGAAGCAACTCGTTAGTGAACAACTATCTTTAGGACAACATCAAGTTACTTGGAATGGAATGGATGAATATGGGAAATCTGTTACATCTGGTGTTTATCTCTATAAACTTAATATGGGAGACAAAACTTTTACAAAGAAAATGCTTCTGCTAAAATAGTTATTTTGAACACAATATAATAAATTATAGAAATACAAAATTTGATTTTGTTTTGAGGATTTTATGAAGAACACTAGAATTGTATTCATTCTCATTATCCTAGCATTTTCAGTATTATTTCTTTCAGCTTCCGTAATAAATATTCCAGAAGATCAGCCAACAATTCAATCAGGAATCAATGTTGCTGTAGAAGGTGATACTGTCCTAGTTCAACCAGGAACATACTATGAAAACATAAATTACAATGGATTAGATATAGTTGTTGCTTCATTGTTTTATACAACTCAAAACAATTCCTATATTGAGCAAACAATTATTAACGGTTCTCAAAATGGAAGCGTTGTTACTTTCGAGAATGGAGAAACTTCCTCAGCGCTTATTGTTGGTTTTACAATTA
>CAXCCM010000123.1:0-5558 GCA_963981005.1 uncultured bacterium
TGCTTCCGGACCTTTGGATGCAATTTTGCGAGCGATCGATAAAGTTTCTTCCATCAGGTTTTCCGGCTCTACAATTTTCTGTACTAATCTCAATCGATAAGCTTCTTCTGCATTGATCATATCCGCAGTATATAGTAGGTACAAAGCATCTGCCAAACCAACGAGACGGGATAATCTTTGTGTTCCGGCAAATCCGGGTGTTAAACCCAAATTTACTTCCGGTTGACCAAATTTCGCTTTAAAGCTTGCAATTCGGAAATCACAGGACATTGCTAATTCGCAACCACCACCAAGAGCAAATCCGTTAATTGCAGCAATTACAGGTTTTGACAGTTTTTCAATTTTATCGAAAACGCTTTGACCGAATATCGAAAATTCATAACCCTGTTTTTGAGTTTTGTCACACATTTCGGAAATATCTGCTCCAGCTACAAAAGCTTTCCCTTCTCCAGTAACTACTACAACATCTATCTCATCATTTCCTTCAATATCATCCAGCAACAAATCCATTTCTTTAAAGAAATTTGTATTGAGTGCATTCAAAGCTTCCGGACGTGATATTGTGATAACTCCAATATTATTTTCTATTGCTAATTTCAGTATTTTATATTCCATAATCTACCTAAAATTATTCACTTAAAACCGCACGTCCAATCACCATACGTTGAATTTCAGAAGTCCCTTCATAGATTTCTGTGATGCGTTGGTCTCTGTACAAACGTTCGACCTTATTTTCTTTTATATATCCGTATCCACCGTGTATTTGAACAGCAGCATGACAAACCCGGTGAGACATTTCAGAAGCAAAAACCTTGAGCATAGCAGCTTGTTTAGTGTAACTAGGTTGTTTAGATTCTTTCATCCAGGCTACCCTGAATAAAAATGTTTTTGCCAATTCCACTTCCATAGCCATATCAGCAATTTTATTAGCAATTACAGGTTGATAAGCTAATGGTTTACCGAATTGCACTCTCTCCTTGGCATATTTTACAGCTTCTTCAAGAGCAGCTTCAGCAATTCCAATAGCTTGAGCTGCAACACCAATCCTACCACCATCCAACGTTCCCAAAGCAATGCTGAGTCCTTTATTTTCTGCACCAACAAGAGCTGAAGCCGGAACTTTGCAATCAGAGAAGATTAGTTCTGTGGTACTAGATGATCTAATACCCATTTTGTTTTCATGATTACCAATCTCAAACCCTGGGGTTCCTGTTTCTATAAGGAAGGCAGAAATTCCTTTGGCTCCCAAGTCAGGGCTTGTTTGTGCAAATACGAGAGCTAAATCTGCAAATCCACCATTTGTAACAAAGTTTTTTGTTCCATTTAAGATGAAATGATCACCATCTTTAACAGCAGATGTTTTTAATGATCCAGGATCACTTCCCGAGTTTGGTTCTGTTAAGGAAAAACATCCTATATATTCACCTGTTGCCAGTTTTGGTAAGTATTTCTTTTTCTGTTCTTCAGTGCCGAAATGTACTATGGCATCGTTAAACAGGGAGTTTTGCACGGTTACGCAAACACTGGTACCTGCATCTCCTTTACTCAGCTCCAGCATTGTGCCAGCATAAGCAATATATCCACTATCAAAGCCATCATATTCTTCGGGAATGCTCATTCCCATAAATCCCAATTCTCCCAGTTTTTTGATAGCTGCTTCGTTCACAAGTCCTTTTTCATCCAACTCTTCAGCAAAAGGTTCCAATTCGTTCTTAGCAAATTTCTTAGCTTCGTTAATGATCATTTGCTGTTCTTCATTAAATTTAAAATCCATCTTCTAACTCCAAATATTTATTTAAAAAATCATGTTACATATTTCTTCTATACTGCCCACCCACCTCAAATAAGGCGTGAGTGATCTGCCCAATCGAACAGATTTTAGTGGCTTCCATCATCATTTCAAATACATTCCCATTGCTGGCTGCACATTCCTTCAAATTATTCAAAACAACTTCTACGTTCTCTTCTTGAGTTTTGTGTAGTTCTTGTAGCATGCTGATCTGATATTCTTTTTCTTCAGAAGTAGCACGGATGATTTCACCTGGTAAAATTGTAGGAGAACCTTTGGAAGAAATAAAAGTATTTACACCCATTATTGGAAGTTCTCCCGAAAGTTTCAGCATCTCATAATACATTGATTCTTCTTGTATCTTGCTACGTTGATACATGGTTTCCATGGCTCCAAGAACACCACCTCTTTCTGTAATCCTGTCAAATTCTGCCATTACAGCTTCTTCCACCAAATCAGTAAGTTCTTCTATTATGAATGCACCTTGTAAGGGATTCTGATTTTTCGCCAAACCAAGTTCGTGGTTTATAATCATCTGAATAGCCATTGCTCTTCTTACAGATTCTTCTGTAGGTGTTGTGATCGCTTCATCGTATGCATTTGTATGTAAAGAGTTACAGTTGTCATAAATTGCATAAAGAGCCTGTAGAGTGGTTCGTATATCATTGAAATCTATTTCCTGAGCATGCAGTGACCTTCCTGAAGTTTGAATGTGATATTTTAGCTTTTGAGAACGGTCATTTGCCTTATACTTCAATTTCATGGCTTTGGCCCAGATAAGCCTGGCAACCCTGCCCAAAACAGAATATTCAGGATCAAGACCATTAGAGAAAAAGAAAGATAGATGCGGAGCAAACTTGTTAATATCCATTCCCCTTGAAACATAATATTCTACATACGTAAATCCATTGGCAAGTGTGAGTGCAAGCTGTGTGATGGGATTTGCTCCTGCTTCTGCTATGTGATACCCTGAAATGGAAACTGAATAGTAATTTCTTATGTTGTGTTGAATGAAATATTCCTGAATATCACCCATTACTTTCAGTGAAAAATCTGTTGAGAAAATGCATGTATTCTGGGCTTGATCTTCCTTCAGAATATCAGCTTGAACTGTACCACGAATAATGCAAAGTGTATCAGCTTTAATCTTATTATAAACATCTTCTGGTAAAACAAGGTCACCCGTAACTCCCAACAACATAAGCCCTAACCCATTATTGCCTTCTGGTAAATCTCCTTGGTACGTAGGACGTTTTGTTCCTTTCTTTTTATAAATAGCTACAATTTTCTTCTCTATTTCATCTTCCAGATTGTTTTCTTTAATATAAAGTTCACATTGTTGATCAATAGCTCCATTGAAATAATACCCAACCATCATTGGTGCCGGGCCATTTATTGTAATCGAAACGGATGTCATGGAATCAGCCAAATTAAATCCTGAATAGAGTTTTTTTAGATCATCAAGGCATGATATTGAAACCCCACTATTTCCAATTTTTCCGTATATATCCGGTCTTCGATCAGGATCTTCTCCATACAAAGTTACCGAGTCAAAAGCTGTTGAAAGTCTCTTGGCTGGTAATCCCAAGGAAACATAATGGAATCTTTTGTTAGTTCTTTCCGGTCCACCTTCTCCGGCAAACATACGAGTAGGATCTTCACCTTCTCTTTTGAAGGGGAAAACTCCGGCAGCATAAGGAAATTCGCCAGGAACATTTTCTTTTAAATTCCATCTCAGAATATCTCCCCAAGCTTTATAGGAAGGCAGAGAAATTTTGGGAATTTGCAAATGAGATAAACTCTCGGTATGAGTAGCAATTTTGATCTCTTTATCTCGAACTTTAAAGCTGTAATAATCGTCTTTATAAAGCTTCTTCTTACCTTCCCAATTTTCAATGATCTTCTTATTAAAACCATCCAGCTCTAATTCAATTTCATCATATTTTTGCTTCAGTGTCACTTTCGAATTCACATCATCAAGAATTTCCTCAGAACACTTCAGATTATATAGTTTTTGCACTAAATCACTTTGTTCTTCAACCCAGTTATTATAATTTCTAACAGTATCACTGATCTCAGACAAATATCGGGTTCTATTGGGTGGAATTATAAAGATCTTTTCACTTATTTCATCGGGATGCTCGATAGTGGAAGAAAAATCTTCACCTGTTTTTTTCTTAACTTTATTCATAAGTGCATGATAAAGTTCGTTCACGCCGGGATCGTTAAAATGTGAAGCAATTGTTCCATAAATAGGCATGCTGTCAATGTCATCATCCCAAAGGCTATGATTTCTTTGATACTGTTTTTTTACGTCTCCTAAAGCATCTAGAGACCCTCTTTTATCGAACTTATTCAAGGCAATTATATCTGAGAAATCCAGCATATCGATTTTTTCCAATTGGGTTGCAGCACCATACTCAGGTGTCATCACATACATCGAAACATCGCAGTGATCTACTATCTCAGTATCGGACTGACCAATACCGGATGTCTCTAAAATAACAAGGTCATAACCTGCAGTTTTTACAATATTTACAGCATCACTTACATATTTAGATAAAGCCAAATTAGACTGTCGAGTTGCCAGCGATCTCATATAAATCCGTGAGTTATTGATGGAGTTCATGCGAATTCTATCGCCAAGTAATGCACCACCAGTTTTTCTTTTTGAAGGATCAACCGATATTATAGCTATCGTTTTATCTTCAGAATCCGCTAAAAATCTTCTCACTAGTTCATCAACCAATGATGATTTCCCAGATCCACCAGTTCCGGTTATGCCAATTACTGGTGTTGATTGATCTTTTGCAATGGAACTGACTTCTGTTAAAAAGTCTTTTACTTCTTCCGGATAATTTTCGGCAGCTGAAATAAGCCTGGCAACATTATTAACTTTATCTTCTGTAGATTGTAATCCCTTAATCGTGGTTTTGTTGTTTTTTCCTGTGGGAACATCAACTGATTCGAGCATATTATTGATCATACCCTGAAGTCCCATAACTCTTCCATCATCGGGGGAATATATTCGTGATACGCCATATTCATGCAGCTCTTTTATCTCATCTGGAAGAATTACTCCACCACCACCGCCAAATACTTTTATATGAGCACAATTTCTCTTCCTAAGAAGATCTAACATATGCTTAAAGAACTCTACATGACCACCCTGATAAGATGTGATTGCAATAGCCTGTACATCTTCACAAACAGCGCATTCAACAATTTCTTGAACTGATCTGTTATGCCCTAGATGAATCACCTCTGCACCAGTTGATTGGATGATTCTTCTTATTATGTTTATTGTAGCATCATGACCGTCAAATAGGGAAGAAGCAGTAACCATTCTAATATGGTTTTTGGGTTTATATTTTTCGATTTTGTTATGATTTGTTACCATTAATTAAACCTCATAATTATCTAATTTTATGAATGATATGCAATTTTTCAATGTCAAATCGTCAAGTGATTTATTAATCCCATCAAGTTTAATTTGGAGTTAAAAGAATTACTATTATTTAAAATAATTAAAGTTTCATTTCTGAACTGGAAAAATCTTATTTGCTTTTTCCAAAGCAAGCTGATAAACATTCATATCCAGTTGATTGTAATTGTGATTATTCTCATCCAAGTAGCTCAGTAAATTACCTGTTTCTAGATTCCCAACCAAATCTTTTTTTGACATCGGGCAACCACCAAAACCATTGATTACAGTATCGAATCTACGGCATCCGTTTTGATATGCAGCATCTACTTTTTCGAACCAATT
>CAXCCM010000124.1:0-5545 GCA_963981005.1 uncultured bacterium
AGAAATATAACTCATTCAAGTTTTTTGGAAGAACAATTACCAATTGTATATTTATGGGAATCAAGTTTTCATATCACACAAAAAAGTAGGCTATCTATAGGTTTAGAAAAAGAAACTGATTTTGATTTTTCCTTTAAAATAGCTGGTAGATATGATGTTCATAGAATCCTTACAATTCTCTCCAGTTACCAGTTTGAACCGGATAGAATAGGAGTTGGTGCAATATTTAATTTAGATAAATTCCGCTTCTGCTATAGTGTTCGTACACATCAACATCTTCCACTTAATCATTACATATCTATCAATTATGCGTTTTAAAATAATACTGATTCTCTTAATTTTTTATGCTTCCCTCCTCTCAGAAGATTCTGAAGAGAAGTTATTCTCATTTGAAGATGAAACATATCATTCTACAGAGCTGAGTGACCTTTTGCAAAGTTATAAGAAGAAACCTATAAACATTAATACTGCAGCAGAAAACGAGTTAGCACTTATACCTTGGCTCTCTGAAAAAGATATTCAAAAGATCATTTCTTATAGAGTTTCCAATAAAATAACTAATTTGAAAGATCTCTCTAAAATTGGGATAGATGAAATTACGGTGAATGAATTGAGTGATTATATAACATTCGGGGCTTCAATAAAACTCAAGCTAAAACAAGCATCCAGAGTTGAATTTCATCAACCAAAACAATATCTGCCATCAACTTTAAAATATTTTCAAAAAACAATTCTTACATTAAATAATTATAAATTTGGATTTATAAGTCAGAAAGATGAAGGTGAAAAAGATCCACTTGATTTCTACTCATATTTTATGGATTATTCATCTGAACACTACTTAAAAAAATTACTGATCGGAAAATATCGGCTTGCTTTGGGTCAGGGAATTTTATTCGCTCCTAAACTAGGGATGTCTAAAAGTGGAGCTGCTACATCTGTTCCTATTAAGAAATTTAATCTAATAAAACCATATACAAGTTCTTATGAAATTTGGGAACTCGAAGGTGCTGTTGCAAACATCGACTTATCAGCTTTCAATATAATTCCTTTTTTTTCCAGAACATCTATTAGTGCTAATTTAGATACACTTTCGCATATCACTTCTTTTAATGAAAGCGGATTGCATCTTGATGAAACTAAGAAGAACAATGTTCGGGAAATGATTTATGGTTTAGCAACTAAATATTCACTGACAGATCATTCTTTTGGGTTAAATTTAGCTAAAATATATTTTGATCATCAATTTAGTAATCCTGCTCGCGAAAATGAATATACTGCTATTTCAGCTGACTTCATAATTAACAAGAGCAGCTTCCCAACTTTTGGTGAAATTGCTTACTCCCAACAGAGAATTGCAGGAGTAATTGGTAGTAAATTTGGTGAGAATGAATTGCGACATTTACTTCTATTTAGATATTATGAGAAGGATTTTCCAACTTGGCATGGCAACCCATTTTCTTCACAAAGTCGCTTCGATAATGAGGTTGGATTATATTATGGCATGACGATCATCCCATTTGAAAAAACTAAGATCAATTGTTATTTTGATCTGTGGAGCTTCCCACAAACACGCTATTTCGAAAAAATGCCCTCAGTTGGAAGTGAGCAATTTATTCAAATAGAGCGGAAATTTGATACTAATAGTTTGCGGATTTCAGTTCAGCATAAAGATAAGGAAAAATATATTTCGCTAGATGAATCGAAGATCCGTGATTTTGAGCGAACAACTTTCAGAGCTGACTGGTGGCAGAATTTAGATAATTTTAGATTTAAAACACGTTGTGATATAGTTACAGAATTTCTGGCAAATGATGATATTCACAGAAGCGGAATATTGGTTTATGAAGAGATAAAATGGAAAATTGAAAAGCTAACTCTTATTGGTCAAATTTCGGTTTATCACTCGGATGTTCTGCATTATATGTATGAACATAATGTAGATGGAATTATGCAAAATTCTATTTTAAAAGGTGATGGAGCTTATTCCTATTTTGTATTTAAGTATAACATTTTCAAAGATATTGAATTACAATTCAAAGTTTCTGATCATTGGAATACAAAAGATAAGATGCGATTGTATCTTCAAGTTATTAGTAGCTTCTAGTAACTCATTAATCCTATTGGTATTCTTTTTTAACTCTCTTTTACTAAGTTGAATATTTTAGCAGATTACTCATCACCTTTTTATTATTACAGTAATTCATTGCTGTTTCAACCGTAATAATACCAGCTTTATATAATCTGTATAGATCCTGCTGCATTGTAAACATTCCTTTAGATTTTCCTTCTGTAAGCATTTGGAATAACTCAGTAATATTCCCGTTCCTAATAGCAGCCTGTATTGAGTAATCTACAGAAAGTACCTCTTTAGCAAGTGTAAGTTTGTTATGTTTGTTGGGTACCAATTTTTGGGAGATTACTACTTTTAGAACATCTGCCAAACGGTAGCGAATTCGCTCCTGCTCATCCGGTGGAAATTCTGCAATTATTCTATGAATGCTATCTATTGTTGAACTTGTGTGAAGCGTAGAAAAAACTTTGTGCCCACTATCTGTAACTTCTAAAACTGTTGAGATCGTTTTTGAGTCGCGCATCTCACCCACTACTATAATGTCAGGATCCTGTCGTAACGATTCAATTGTACCTCTTTGAAAATCTTTCACATCACTTCCAACTTCGCGATGAGAAACTATGCTCTTATCAGAAGTATGAATGAACTCGATGGGGTTCCCAATAATAATAATATGAGAATTATTGTTGTGATTATTCATGTCTATTACTGCATCTAATGTTGAACTTTTGCCAGAACCGGTAATTCCTGTTATTAGGAACAAACCGGATTTCTCATGTTGAAGATCAAGCCTTTTAATAATTGGTGCAGGTATTCCAAGATTATCCATACTGAATAATTTTTGCTTTATCACACGTAAATTAACTGCCAAGTAATTTCTTTCAAAGAAGATGTTCCCACGAAAACGGTATTCTTGTTGAGTTTCATCTAATTTCACAGATAATGCAAAATCAAGATTTTTCTCTGAGATCAATAGCTTTTTTTGGTCACTAGAAAGAATACTGAGAGCAATTGTAATTGCTTCATCTTCAAAGATATCACCTGCTTCAGGATCTGGTTTTTTGTCTCCATAAACCCTATACCAGATCATACCCTTTGATCTCGGTCCTCCAAAATCCAGATCGGAAGCATCTTTAGAAATCATCTTTGAAAGTAACCCTTTCAAGAGTGTAAACGATTCACTTCTCCAACCAGGATTATCGGACAGCGCCTTATTTATGTGCTTTACTCTGTTGATGCCAAAAACATATTCCGGAATTGCGGCTTTTAGCTCGTGCGAGAAAGATAGACTCATCTCCTCCTCCCTTTTACAAATTATTGTTATGGAACCAGAAGTGTTCCTCTACCGTTTTTATTGCCAGGTGAACTATTATACACCTCTACAACATTATAAATTACTGCTATAAATTCTTGTGAAAATTCACCATGAAAATAGCTGTGAATTCTATTTATATATTCAACTACATCCTTTTCGTAATCTGTAAGTTCTGGATTTTCTGGGTGCAACAGGTAGGCAATAGTTTTTAACTTAAATGTAGGAATTGCCATGAAAACCATCACCGAAGTTGGATCTGTCATCTGGTTTAAAAATGTTTGTGTCCCTCGCTCAGGATTTGCATAAAGTTCTAATGAAATTTGTTTATTCAAATCAAATAATGAATCAGCCTTCTCATACATTCCAGTTAAAATTTCTAATTTCTTCATAAAATGCAAAGTGTCTGTATCAGCCAGCATTTGGTTAATCTCTTTAATTTTTCCTCTTTTAGGAAGAAATCCGCAGCCTTTTATAGCATTGTTAACTTCGAATCTGCTGTCTTCTCTTCTGTATCCATGAGTTGCCACAATAGCATTATGAGGTCCTTCTAAATTTGGCATCTCTCCTTTAATGATTCCTTCCAGAGTTCCAATTCTTTCTTTAACATTCCAAGTCATGAACATCTCAGGGAAATCAGTAAGTTCAAATTCTTGCCACTCTCCATCTACAAAAGCACTTATTATGTTATCTTCCAATTTAGAGGAATCTACACATTTTTGCACAAAAGTATTTCCATCCCAAAATGCTTCTCCATAATGTCCATCTTCTACTTCTATTTTTTCATTTGCAAATAATTGTGTACTAATAATTAATCCTAAAACTATAATAAGTTTTACTGCTTTCATTCCGCTCTCCTTTTTTATAGGTATTTCTTTAATTCTTTTCCTTTTACGCCTGCATATAATTCTATATATTTCTTAACCGGACTTGATGAGATCTTAGGGAATAGCACTTCTTCAACCTGAAAAAATCCAACAGATTCAGACATATCAACTCTAATCTGGATTGGTTTTTTTTCACCTTTAATTATATTTACTTTATCAATTCCAGTTGAAGAATACCGATGAATATCACCCACTCGAGGTCGTTCCGAAAGCATAGAAGATATTCGAGATCTTCCCTGTTCCATATCACAGCCATCACCAATAAGAACCAAACCAGCCTCTATAGAATGAATCGCCTGAGTTGCCATATGCCCGAAAATGCACTCAATAATTAATGATTTCATAATTACTTTTTTGGTGATATCATTATTATAGAATTCCCCTAATATTCTCTCTATAATTGGGATTGCAAGATTTACACTCATGAATTCATGACCCTGACGACTTACAGTCATTCCAATATCATGTATCATAGCTGCAATTATAATTGCGACCTTACTGTCCTCTGATTTTCCTAAATGCTCTTTTTCTAAATTAAATTTGATGTTTGCCTTTTGTAAAAGATCGAACATTAGAACTGCATTGAGTGCTGCTTTACGCATATGTACAGGACCGTGATCATTATAACCCAGTCTTTTTATTGAGACAACATTTGCATAGTCCTGTAATATTTGAATTTCCTTATCAGAAATGATATATTCCATTATTTCAAGTGGCTTTCCGCTTAATCTACTGATTATTTTTTTTTCAAAATGTATTTGTTTAACAGATTTTCTCATTTTTCCTCCGTTGTATAATCCCTTTAAAATAAAGCATATTCAAGTTTTCGTTAATACAAGAAACAGCGCAATATATTTTTTTAAATTAAAAAAAATTTGACACGCAAAACACCCATTTTAATTTGGCGCTTCATTAGTTTAATAGTGGTTTTAATGTGAAGTTTTGGGGGTGTAACTCAGCGGTAGAGTATCTGCCTTTTAAGCAGAGAGTCGACGGTTCAAATCCGTCCACCCTCACCAAAATAGATGTGTCCCGTTGGTCTAGTGGTTAGGACTCAGGATTTTCATTCCTGCATCAGGGGTTCAATTCCCCTACGGGATACCAATTAAAAGCACCGATTATTCGGTGCTTTTTTTATGTTAATAATAAGTTGTTGCACAAGAGTTCAATAGTGCAGAAAAAATTGATGACTTAGAACTTTTGGATTAATCTTTTTGTAAGCCGCCCCATTTCGGGGCGGTTTTTTGTTTGATAAATTTTCATTTTCCCCGT
>CAXCCM010000125.1:0-5544 GCA_963981005.1 uncultured bacterium
GAATGAGTGCAAAAGATACTTTGCGATGTACACAAACGCTGTATGAACGTTTCAAACTTGTTACTTATCCACGTACAGATTCTCGCTATATTACAAAAGATATGATCCCAACTCTTAAACAGCGTTTAATGCAAGTTGCCAAAGCAGGTTACAGCAGTAAAGTTCAACCACTTTTGCAAAAAGAGCTAAATCCATCTGCCAGATTTGTGAACGATGCAAAAGTCAGTGATCATCACGCAATTATTCCAACTGAAATTTCTGTGCATCTCAATTTATTATCCAATGATGAAAAGAAAATCTATGATCTAATAGTTAAACGTTTTATAACAGTTTTATATCCACCTTATAAGTATGAACAAGTTATTATTTTGCTGGAAATTGAGAAAGAAATCTTCCGGGCAACCGGCAGGATCGTTAAAGAACTTGGTTGGAGGGCTGTTTCTTCCATTATGAAAGATGAAGATGATGAAGAAGTACCAACTCGTTCAATTCCGGAATTAGTAAAAGGACAGATCGTAAATGTGAATGATCTGAAACTTGTAGCTTCCCAGACTAAACCACCATCCCGATACAATGAAGCAACACTTCTTACAGCTATGGAAAATCCAGGTAAATTCATCGAAGATGAAGAACTGCGAGATTCTATTAAAGGAGGTCTTGGCACTCCTGCAACAAGAGCAGACATTATTGAGAAACTTATCAGGGGTTATTATGTTGAACGGATTGGTAAAGAGATGATTCCTACTGCCAAAGCTTTTGAATTGATACGTTTAGTACCGGAAATGCTCAAACATCCTGAACTTACAGCAGAATGGGAAAAACGACTGGGCAAGATCATTACGGGTGAAGAAAATAAGCAAAAATTTATTACAGATATAAAACAGAGTACGATTGATCTGATTAGTAAGATAAAATCATCACAAATGAAATTTGAAATCACGAATTTGAGTAAAGAAAAATGTCCTATTTGCGGTAAACCAATGATGAAATTTACTAATAAACTAGTTTGTAGTGATCGTAAATGTGGGCATGAAACAGGTGCAGAAAAAAAGGTAGGAATGCGAACCGGTAGAAAATCTAGAAAGGATTATCAAATGGATAAACGTTTGATACAACAATACGGTAAGCAGAAAAAAAATCAAGGAGAAACTCTGGGTGATCTGTTTGATATATAATGGGAATTGCAAATAGTTCATAAAGCAATCAAATATTCGTATACAATGTTTGTGATTATTAATTTTGATTAATCCTGCTATTTGCTGTTGAAGATGAAATTTATAAAGAAAACCTTCCAGACAAAGTCTGGAAGGTTTTTATTAAACTGACCTATTTAATAAACCTGACTTAGAGCTTGGGCAATATTTAGATTATTATCACCAATATGCTCGAAATGTTTTAAAAGATCGAGATAAAGTAATTCTGCTCTTACATCTCCACCTTCCTGCAAACGTTGCTGAGCAGCGTTCTTGAGGTTGTCTCGTAAATTATTCATCTTTAATTCCAATTTGTAAACCAAATCAAGAACTTGCTTTTCCAAATGTTCATTCATATGTTGTTTATATAAATCCATAGATTCGCTTAAAAGAGATGTAAAATCATTGAATTCATCCATTGCTTTTGTATGGAAAAGTATCTTATTATCATACTTCTTCTCTGTAAGTAGCATTAATTTATAGCAACTATCACCTATGTTTTCAAGCTCATTTATAATTCTCAGCATTGCATTTATGTTTATCACGCTACGTCCACTTAGATCTTCTTTTGAACATTCTGCCAGATATTGAGTGATCTCATGCTGCATTTGATCGCTAAGATCTTCCATACCCTTCACCTTCTCTACTGTACTACCCATTTTTTTATCTGGATTGTGAAATACTTTTAGGAATGTATTGAACATTTCATCTACCAGTTCCACCATTTTATTGAGTTCAAATTTAGCAGATTGGATATTCATCTGACCGGTATCTTGTAAACCAGTTTTAATATATTTAAATGAATACTCTTTGGAAAGGTCGCTTTCTTTTGGTTTCACAAGTTTTTCCACAAGTTTGGCAAAAGGAATTGTAAATGGAATAAAGATCAAAGTGTTAATAATATTAAAGACAGTGTGAAATAGCGAAAGATTTAGTGGTAAATTTATTTGCATACTCGAATCCCAAGGTGCAATTTTAAGTATGAACTGTGTAAAATAACGGAAAATAAATGCTATCCAAATTACACCAAATATATTAAAAAGAAAATGAGCTCGAGCTGTCCGACGAGCATTTACGTTTGTTCCTAATGAAGCCAGATATGCAGTAACAGTTGTTCCAATATTCTCACCTAATACGATCGCAGCTGCAGTCTCAAAGCCGATCCAACCCATATAGGCCATAGTTACCGTAATAGCCATTGCAGCACTAGAAGATTGTACTATAACCGTTAGAACAGCGCCTACAAAAACAAAAATGACAAACGAAAGAAATCCCAAATCAGTGTAGTTCTTAAGAAATTCCAGAACTTCCGGATTACTTTTGATATCCGGTACAGATTCTTTTAGAAACATTAAACCCAAAAAGAGCAGACCAAATCCAATAAGTATCTCACCAATATCTCTTCGTTTCTTGAGCTTTGAAAACATGAATGGCAATCCAACACCAATAATAGGCAGAGCAATTGCTGTGATCTTAAATTTAAAACCGATTATCGACACAATCCAAGTAGTTACGGTGGTTCCAATATTTGCTCCCATTATCACACCGATTGCTTGAGTAAGATTGAGCAAACTGGCATTTACGAAGCTTACAACCATCACAGTCGTAGCTGAAGAGGATTGAACCAAGGCTGTAATAAAAAAACCGGTGAAAACAGCAGCAACGCGATTTGCTGTCATGTAGTTTAATATCGATTGCAACCTCTTGCCGGCAACTTTTTGAATTCCTTCACTCATAACGCGCATTCCAAATAGGAACACACCAAGTGCACCTAATAATTTAAATATAGTCGGAATCATACTCTCTCCAATTAGCAATTTCTTTTATCTTAATAAACGTGTCGCAAAGCTTGGGCAATATTCAATGAATTATCTCCGATATGCTCGAAATTCTTTAACAGATCTAAATATAGTATTTCAGAATTTACATCTGCTCCATTCTGTAAACGATGCTGCGAAGCCTCTTTAAGTTTATCTCGATAATCATTAATTTTATTCTCAAAATCATAGGCCTTCTGTATATCATTGTATTTAAGATGTTGGTTGATATTATCTTTGAAAAAGGTAATGAAATTGAAGATAACTTTAGCATAATCTGCGATTTCGGATGTAGCATTATCATGCAGTTCAATCTTGTTATTATATTTCTTTTGTGCCAGCCAGATCAATTTATAACAACTATCACTGATATTTTCAATCTCATGCACAATTCGAAGCATGGAATTCACATTCTTACGAGTATTTTCATTTAATTCTTCCTTAGTACATTCAACCAGATATTTGGAAATCTCTGATTGCATCTGATCAGCTAGTTCTTCCTGTAATTTTACTTCTTTTACATAACTGGTCATATTCTTTCCCGGATTTTGGAAGACTTTCATAAAGGTCTTGAACATCTTTTCAGCAACATCAGACATTTTCCTGATTTCATTTTTTGCATTAAGGATATTTAATTGAGCTGTATCCTGCAATCCTGTAGAGATGTATTTTAGGTTATATTCTGTCTGTTTATCCGATTCTTTCTCAGGAACCATCTTTCTTATGATTACTGCAAATTTATTCACAAACCAGATGAATATAATTGTATTTGTAAAATTAAAAACTGTATGAAATAAAGACAGATTTAGTGGTAAATTTTCTTGCAGACTTGCATCCCATGGTGCAATGTACATGATAAATGAAATGAAATATTTAAAAATAAATGCCATCCACACAACACCCAGTATGTTGAACAAAAAGTGTGCTCTGGCTGCCCTACGAGCATTCACGTTTGTACCAATAGAGACCAAGAATGCTTTTACTGTTGTTCCGATGTTCTCACCCAGTACTATTGCTGCAGCTGGTTCAAATCCGATATATCCTTTGTAAGCCATAGTTACAGTAATTGCCATTGCAGCACTGGAAGATTCTAGAACGATGGTTAGAAGTGTTCCCACTATTACAAAGATCACAAAGGTGAGAAATCCTTTATCGGAATAGTGCTGTAGGAAAGCTAATGCCTCTCCATTTATGTCTGGGACCGAATTCTTTAGGAAGGCCAGGCCCATAAATAGCAGACCAAATCCTACTAGAATCTCACCAAAATCTTTGCGATTTTGCTTCTTGGAGAAGAAAAGTGGAAATCCAATGCCAATTATGGGTAATGCAATAGATGTGATATTGAATTTAAAGCCAAAGAAAGAGACTATCCAAGTTGTAACCGTGGTTCCAATGTTTGCGCCCATGATTACTCCAATGGCTTGAGTCAGATTTAATAAACTTGCATTTACAAAACTTATCACCATTACAGTTGTAGCTGATGATGATTGAATTATTCCTGTGATAACAAAACCTGTGATAACAGCAACAACTCGATTTGTTGTCATATAATTCAGAATATTCTGCAATTTTTCACCAGCTACTTTCTGCACTCCATCACTCATCACACGCATACCATAAAGAAACATACCGAGTGAACCAAGAAGTTTAAAAATTACAATAATAACGTCCATTTATTCCAATCCCTCTATTTCTTCTGTAATTTTGCCCAAACATCTCTTAAAGTAACAGTTCTATTGAAAACAGGTTTTTGAGGAATTGAATCGTTATCGACACAGAAATATCCTAAACGTTCAAATTGGCATCGGAAACCTGGCTCTGCTTCAGCTAAATGAGCTTCCAATTTACAATTATGCAGTATTTTTAATGCATCTGGGTTGATGAAATCTTTAAATGTTTTTCCCTCTTCCAGATTATTTGTATCGGGTACAGTTACCAATCTATCGTACAATCTTACTTCTGCATCTATAGCATGAGCGGCAGAAATCCAATGTAAAGTTGCTTTCACTTTACGTCCATCAGGAGATTTCCCACCCTTTGAAGCAGGATCATAAGTACATTGCAGTTCTATTATATCACCATTTTCATCTTTAATAACTTCATTGCAGGTAATAAAATATGCATAACGGAAACGAACTTCGCGTCCGGGAGCAAGTCGGAAGAATTTTTTTGGAGGGTCTTCCATAAAATCTTCACGCTCGATATAGAGTACTTTTGAGAATGGAACTTTTCGGGTTCCTGCATCTGGATCTTCAGGATTATTTACTGCATCTATCTCTTCAACCTGATCTACTGGATAATTTGTAATAACTACTTTTAAAGGATTCAGCACAGACATTACACGTGGGGCTTCTTTATTTAGCACTTCACGTATAGAGTGTTCTAACAATGCATAATCAACCACACTATGAGCTTTTGCAACTCCAACTTTATGGATGAAATTCTGAATCGCTTCCGGTGTAAAACCTCTACGTCGCAAACCCGATAATGTCGGCATTCGAGGATCATCCCAACCGGTTACAAAGTTTTCTTCT
>CAXCCM010000126.1:0-5521 GCA_963981005.1 uncultured bacterium
AATATTCACCAACTACTCCAACAGGAGACAAAGCTACAACAACTCCTTATGGGAACATCGATCCTACTTTTGATATTTGTAATCTGGCTTTAGGTGCCGGTGCAACTTTTGTTGCCAGAACCTCCGCTTATCATGCAGTAGAAGCACAGTCATTTATTAAACAAGGTTTGGAACACAAAGGGTTCGCTTTGATAGAAGTAATAAGTGCATGTCCTGTGATCTATGGAAAAATAAATAAGAAAGGTGACGCTTCATCTATGATGAAATCTATGAAAGAGAATATTGTTCCAACACAAGTTTTCGATAAACTTCCAGAAGAAAATAAAGAAGGAAAATTGAAACGTGGGATTTTCCGAAAAGAGATTAAACCTGAATATACAGACCAATATGCAAATCTTATAGATTCTGTAAAAGTTTCTAAGGGAGATAAATAATGGCTGATACTAAGATATTTAGAACAGAGATAAGACTTAGTGGAAGTGGTGGACAAGGGCTTATTACAGCCGGGATAATTTTAGCAAGAGCAGCGGTTATAGATAAAATGCGTGTAACTCAAACTCAAAGTTATGGGCCGGAATCTCGCGGTGGTGCATCTAGAGCCGATGTGATAATTAGTAATGCAACATTCTATTATCCCGAAGCTACACATTTTGATGTTCTACTTGCACTCTCTCAAGAAGCTTGCGATAAATATAGTGAAGATCTAAAGCCGGATGGCATCCTGATTGCTGATAGTACATTTGTAAAAAATGTTGCTCTTATGGATTCTGTAATATATGAATTTCCATTTACTGAAATTGCAATGGAAAAACTTGGTTCTATTTTACCAACAAACATAATGACACTTGGCTTCCTAGTTAAAAAAACTAACGTAGTAAGTGAAAAATCTCTAAAAGAAGCTCTTAAAAATTCAGTTAGACCTCAATTCTTAGAGATGAATTTAAAAGCACTGAAAATTGGCTTCAAGCTTGCTTCGGAAGAATAGTAAAAAGCAGGAGTTTTTGTGCCAAAAAATGTTAATCATATTGGGATAGCTGTAAAAAGCATTGAGGATACGGCTGAATTTTATAAGAAACTCGGATTAGAAATCGAGTCTATTGAAATTGTAGAGTCACAAAAAGTTCGAGTTGCTTTTATTCCAGTAGGTGATGTGAGAATTGAGCTACTTGAACCAACCTCCGATCAAAGCACGATCGCAAAATTCATAGAGAAAAAAGGTGAAGGTATTCATCACGTTGCCTTGGGTACAGAAAATCTGATAGATAAACTTGCAGAAGTTGAAGCGAATGGTATTCGTCTTATCGATAAAACTCCCAGATCAGGTGCCCATAATGCAAATATTGCTTTTCTGCATCCGAAATCTTCTCATGGTGTTTTGTTAGAACTCTGTGAAGAAAAGAAAACATAAATTAGTACCAATAAATGTGGTATATTTGATGCTATAAATAATAATTGGCGGGTAGAAAAAATTAATAAGATTTGTTTGACAACATCTCATTAATTTTACTTTAAGCAAAATGTAATATTGAAAATAATGTTAAGTTTTTTAAATAAAAAGAGCAATTTCAAAGGAGTTGTTTTGATGACGATGAAAGAAGATTTATTTATGATCTACTGCTTACAAACTTATAGCATAGATATTAAATTGAAATATAGAAAAAAATAAATTATTTAGCACAGTTGTTTGTAATAACTGTGCTTCTTTGTTTAATATTAATAGGAGGAAATATACAGATGGAAGTCAAAGTTGAAATGATCAATGTGTATATCGGTGGAGAATTGTTCCAAGTACCAGAAGGTTCAACCATTATTATGGCTATGGAATACGCCGGTTTCCAATTGAAAAAAGGTATTGGTTGCCGAGAAGGATATTGTGGTGCATGTGCAACCGTATATCGCGAAAAAGGTGATTACAAATTAAAGGGTGGATTAGCTTGCCAAACAGTTGTTACAGATGGAATGACAATTGCCATGATACCATTTGTTCCAGCAGAAAAACCGCTTTATGATTTAAATGAACTTACGGCAGATGTAGGAACGTTTACTAAACTTTTCCCAAGTGTATTCCGCTGTGTTTCTTGTAATACTTGTACTAAAGCATGTCCTCAGGATATCGAAGTGATGGATTACGTGCAAGCACTTATTCGTGGTGATATTGCAAAAGCTGCAGACATCTCATTTGATTGCATTCGCTGTGGTTTATGTGCACTACGTTGTCCGGCAGAGATCGTGCAGTATAATGCAGGAATTCTTTCACGTAGGTTATATGGAAAATATCTCGCTAAGAGAAGTCCGGAATTAGATGAAAGATTGAAAGAGTTGGAAGAAGGAAAATTTGAAAAAGAAATTGAAGAATTAAAGAAAATGCCCGGTGATAAACTTTCTGAAAAGTATTATGGCCGTGAGATAAAAATTTCATAGCAGGAGCTAGTAATGTATCCAGAATATATGAATGAATCTATTAAAAAAGTAGAACAGACACGTCCTCAAAGATTAGAGCTTGCAAAAAAATATGGGAAGAATGTTTTCCCTGGTATGGGTGAGCAGGAAAGAGCTGATATATTAGCTAATTATCATCCCGATTATAAAGATGATGCACTCAGAGAATTACGTATTGGCCCTAACAAAGGTGATAAAATTATTAATGAAGTTGTAGATGTTATGGAATCTTATCCTCGTGATTATCCAGATACTTTCGATTTGAGCAAAGTAGATATGGAAACTGATATTTTAATTCTCGGTGCTGGCTCAGCTGGCCTTTCTGCTGCAATAGAAGCAAGTGAGAGTGATGCAGAAGTATTATTGATAACCAAATTACGTTTAGGTGATTCTAATTCGATGATGGCTCAGGGTGGAATTCAAGCTGCAGATCAAGCTGATGATAACCCGGTCTTACATTATCTTGATGTAATTGGTGGTGGTCATTTCGATAACAAACCAGAATTGGTTGATGCTCTTGTAATGGATGCTCCTCCTTCTATAAAATGGTTAGAAGAAATGGGTGTTATGTTCGATAAGAACGAAGATGGTTCGATGATGGTGAAATCTGGTGGTGGAACTTGTAGGAACAGAATGCACTCAACAAGAGATTATACCGGAGCAGGTATCTGCCGTGTTTTACGTGATGAAGTTTATAACCGTCCAGAAAAAATAAAATGTATTGAATATTCTGCCGCTACAGAATTGATCCTCGATGAAGAAGGACAATGTGCCGGTGCGATCATTTATCATTTAGAGAGTAAGCAATATTCAATCGTAAAAGCTAAAACGGTTATTATTGCAACCGGTGGTTTCGGGAGATTACATGTACGTGATTTTGAAACAACAAATCATTACGGAGCAACAGCCGATGGACTGGTTATGGGTTATAGAGCTGGTGCAAATATGATGTTTATGGATTCTGTACAATATCATCCAACCGGAGCTGTTTTCCCTGAGCAGATCGTTGGTTTTTTATGTACTGAAAAGATTAGAGGATTAGGTGCACAACCAGTTAATAAAGATGGTGAATTGTTCGTATATCCACTAGAACCACGTGACATTGAAGCTTCTGCTTTTATCAAGGCATGTGAAGATGGCATGGGTATAACAACTCCTTCTGGTCTTAAAGGTATTTGGTTAGATTCTCCACTTATTGAAGAATTAAGTGGTGAAGGAACTATCGAGAAAAATTTACCGGCGATGTTAAGACAATTCCAAAGATTTGATATCGATATACGTAAATATCCTATGCTTGTATTCCCAACTCTGCATTATCAAAACGGTGGTTTAGAAATTGATGCAAATGCAGAAACAACGATCCCTGGATTATATGTAGCCGGAGAGGCATCTGGTGGAATACATGGGCGAAATCGTCTGATGGGAAATTCCCAACTGGATATTATTGTGTTTGGACGTAGAGCAGGTAGAAATGCTGCTGCAAAAGTTAAAGAAGGTATTGAACTAGGAAAGCTTTCACTGCAACATGTTACCGATTATATAAAAGAAGTTGAAGGATTAGGAATTGATAAAAAACAAATTTCTCCAATAATTCTTCCAGATTACATTCCAAATCATGTTAAAGCTAAACAGCTTTCATCCGAATTTCAGGGAACTTTGTTCTAAAGAGGAGATTTCGTGAATATTCATGAATATCAGGCAAAGCAGATCTTTGCCAGTTACAATATTCCTATTCAAGATGGAATAACAATAGACGATGCAAAAGATGCACGCAAAGCTGCCGAAAAAATTGGTGGGGATTTCTGGGTTTTAAAAGCTCAAATTCATGCTGGTGGTAGAGGAAAGGGTGGTGGTGTAAAATTTGCAAAAACTATAGAAGAAGTAGAAAAATATGCTTCCGATATTTTAGGGATGACACTCGTAACGCATCAGACAGGACCTGCAGGTAGATTAGTTAAAAAGCTTTTTGTTGCCGGTGGTATAGACATAAAGAAAGAATATTATCTGGGAATGGTTCTAGATAGAACTACCGAAATGCCGGTAATGATGGCTTCTACCGAAGGTGGAATGGAAATAGAAAAAGTAGCTGCCGAAACACCTGAGAAGATAATTAAAGTAGGTATTGATCCGCTTATTGGTTTCAGAGCTTTCCATGCAAGAAAACTAGCTTCCGGATTAAATCTTTCTGCTGCTCAAATGAAATATTTTGGCAAATTTGCTAAAGCTCTGTACGATGTATATTCTAATAATGATGCTAGTCTTATTGAAATCAATCCGTTGGTTCTTACACCTGAAGATACTTTTGTAGCTTTAGATGCCAAAATGGGATTCGATGATAATGCCATGTATCGTCATGCTGATCTAATGGAAATGAGAGATCTGGACGAAGAAGAACCTACTGAGTTGGAAGCTGGAAAATATGGATTAAGCTATGTGAAGTTAGATGGTAATGTTGGCTGTATGGTAAATGGTGCCGGACTCGCTATGTCTACTATGGATATTATTAAATTGAATGGTGGTGATCCTGCAAACTTCTTAGATGTTGGTGGTGTAGCCAGTGCAGAAACTGTAGCAAAAGGTTTTGAGATTATATTGGAAGATCCAAATGTAAAAGCGATCTTTGTGAATATATTTGGTGGGATCGTTCGGTGCGATAGAATTGCAAATGGTATTTTGGAAGCTACTAAAAAAATCAACGTAAAAGTTCCACTTATTGTTCGTTTAGACGGTACAAATTATAAAGAAGCTGCAGAAATATTAAAAGCTGCAAATATTCAGAATATTATCACTGCTACCGATCTTGCTGATGGTGCTCAAAAGGCTGTTAAAGCAGCTGCGGGAGTTCGATCATGAGCATATTGGTAGATAGAAATTCAAGAGTAATTGTACAGGGTTTCACAGGAAAAGAGGGAACCTTTCACGCTCAACAATGTATAGATTATGGTACAAATATAGTTGGTGGTGTAACACCTGGTAAAGGTGGACAAATCCATTTAGGAAAACCAGTATTTAGTTCTGTTCAAGATGCAGTTGAAGAAGTTCAAGCTGATGTTAGTATTATTTTTGTTCCACCTGCTTTCTC
>CAXCCM010000127.1:0-5490 GCA_963981005.1 uncultured bacterium
CAATCCGATAATTACCTCAATATTATTTTGTGCAAATAGCTGTTGTGCTCTGCTTCCCATTCCACCAGCAATAATGGAAGTACATCCAAGTTCGCGCAGAAAAGCAGGATGTGATCCTGGTTCATGTGGGGGAGGTGTAACAAATTCTTCTTTAGTGATTTTGTTATCTGTAACATTATAGATGGCAAATTTTTCACAATGTCCAAAATGTGCACTGAGTATTCCCCCCCTTGTTGGTATAGCGATTTTTTTATTCATTCATTTCTCCTTGTTTTTCAATTGTTTCATTATTTATAACCGAAAATTCTGCATCAATAACTCTCTTCTCTTTCGGTTTCTCTTCAATTTGCTTCGACTGAATTATCTTATTGAACAGCTTCTTTATTCTACTGTCATCACTTGTAATATCTTTTGCTACAGCCCCAGCAATAAGCGTTATTACTGTACCAATAAGAGAATTTCTTCCACGATGACCTTGGTTTCGTTTATTTCTATATTTTAGACCACCGTAATGTCTACCCTCTGTCATACTTGTTCACCTTCCTAAAAAAAATAGCGGCAGAGGAGGAGAGATTCAACCCCTGCCGCATTCCACATTACTCGTCCTTTTTTAGTTCGGAGAGTCGTGTTTCCATTGTTTCTAGCTCATTTCTAAGTGTGTCTATTTCTGATTTAAGATACTTTTCTTCATCTTTTGTTGAATATTGAGGAATTTGGTTATTCGGATAATTTGCAAATCTCAGGTTTCCGTATCCACGTCCATAACCAAAACCTCTTCCAAAACTAAGACCGAAACTTCTTCTGAAACCTGCACCACCACTTTGAACGTAATTTACATTTCCAGGATTTTCATAATTATTACAATATCCCAATCCTCTACCTGTCATTGGTCCCATTCCGCTTGGACCTCTACGGTCACCTCTTGGCATGTTTAACTCCTTATTTTATTTCTATTATTGCAACATCTACCATGTCCAAATCCTCCTGCCAGATCTATTAAATTATCTGAATCGCAAGAGGGGCATTTTGAGATCTTATCTTTAAAGTTGGTATTAAACATATGCCCACAAGAATTGCATTTTATAATGTTACCGCGGAAATGGATATTACCTCCATCAATTTGAAGCTGTTTACCTTCAATAATGAATTCAGATATCTTTTTACGGGCATTTTCTATTAGTCGTGAAAAGGTTGAACGAGAGATTTCCATCTCATCAGCAGCATCATTATGATTCATGCCAACGTTGTCTGCAAGGCGTATTGCTTCATATTCATCAATAGAAAGTTCTACCGTCTCCAAAACAGATCTTCTTATTCCTATAGGTTTAAATTCTGTATATAACGGTGGTCTGTGAACAATTCGTTGCATTTTCTTTCTCGGCATATATTCTCCTTTATTAAACTCGTAAGACAAGATAATGAGCATATGTGCAAAATGCAAGTTTTATTTTAAAATAAAAGAGCTCCGAAGAAATATCGGAGCTCTTGTTCTTTTTGTATGAATCTAATTACATTATATATTCTTTATTTATTCTATCCCTTTTCTCAAGAAATTTTATTTGCTCTTTGATTGTATCAAAGACCGAAAGATCAATTTCCTCAAATTCTTCTGATGTTGTATTTGTCATTTCCATAACATTATTAACGATATCAGTGATTTTGTCTTTTGTGATCTCAGTTGCTCTGGTTATAGAATACTTCTGAGGTATATCATCAATAATTTTAAAATTATAGCTTACAAGCTCCAGCATTCCATCTTTCAACTCTTTTGTAAGGATCCGATATTCAAAATTCTGTTCTTTTCCCGCTTCGGGTCTAAAGATGAATATCTTAAATACTTTTTCACCTTTATCAATTTTCAGCATGAATAGATCACTCTTTTGTTCTGGAATATCTTTCTGGGTCATAACGTCCTCTTTTTATTAATTATTGATACTCAAAAAAAAGGATGAGTATTACCCCATCCTATATTAATAATTGTAGTATTGGTATTAAATATCTAGATCTTCTCTTACCTTCATAATTAATTCAAAATTATGTTTAATATTTGCATATTCGTCACTGTTCATCTCTTTTTCAAAATTTTCTATCTCTTGTTTTGCTTCATTTAAAGCTTTTTCTAATTCTTCTTTTTCTTCAGCAGTGAGAACAGCATTTAATTGAAACTCTAGAGTCTCTTTACCTAAGATCATTTGCTCATACATGGCTTTTGATAGTTCAAGACCAGCCCCAGAAGCTTCTGCAAGTGTGATGACAGTAGAAAGTCTGATATATTCATCGAAGGATAGGTTCATTTCTTTATTCACGATATCCTTTAAATTTTCTCCAGTACCAATAGCTTCTATTAATGCAACTTGTGCAATTTGAAAATGAATATCAGGATATTTATCCTTGAGTTTTGTAACGTTTTCAAAAAAAGATTTAATCTCTTTCTCTTTCAATTTAATTTTTTTTACCTCTTCTTCATCCATATCTTTAAATGAATCAGAAGTGTCCTCTGCCATCTCTGCAACTTGTTTTACAGCATTCATTGCCTTTTTTGCATCGTCTAATTTTCCGCAACCAGTAAAAATCAATGTTGCTAAGATCATTAAAATGATAATGTTTTTCATTATTGTGTCCTCCCTTTTTTATTCTATTGGAAATATCAATTGTTCTTTGTAGGAATTTGCTTTAACTCTGTAGTAAATTCTATTTTCAAAAAGAAGTGCTTCTCCCTTTTTGCCTGTTTTTATTCCCGTGTCAACTGGAATCACACTATCTTTGAAAAATGGATTTATAAAATCTTGTGTTGTATGTCCAATAACAACTTTGTTAACACCCATTTGATCTAGAAGTGCAATTAATTGATCTTGCTTAATCTGAGATGAAGTTTTTGTATCTTCAAAATAACCTCGATACCAAAGTGGGCCATCACTTCCAAATAGAAAATTTAATAGTTCATTATATTTTATTTTATCTTTTGAAGCATCAATATTGCTGCGGATGCTGTTGTTAATGGCTTGGAAATTATAATCATAATACGAAAATCTTGGATGAATACCGGCATGAACAAAAAGAACATCATTTAATTTGATAATTGTGTGCTTTGTACGAAGCCAGCGTCCGAATTCTGAATTTGGAGCATATAGATCTTTGTGGCTTGATTGCATTAGCTCTGCAGTTTTTTTGTATTTATCTGCAACATACCTGTCATCACCTTGCAAAACCATGATCTCATGATTTCCTAATAGATAATGAACTTTACCTTTCCAATTTTCAGCTTGCATTTCTAATTTTTGAATAAACCATAAACATTCTGTTACTTTATC
Organism: uncultured bacterium; assembly: GCA_963981005.1. Taxonomy (GTDB): domain Bacteria; phylum Cloacimonadota; class Cloacimonadia; order Cloacimonadales; family TCS61; genus Tenebribacter. The sequence continues at coordinate 3,312 of CAXCCM010000127.1, forward strand.
ACCGCGATCAAAAACATCTCCTAAGATAATGAGATGCCCTTCACCCCAAGCCCAGTCTAGGTTTGCATCGATTATTCTATTGCCTTTAAGTATTTCGATCATACGATCGTATTGACCATGAATATCACTGATAACAAAAAACTTGGAAATATCGGAATATGTGCTTGGATTGATCTTTGGTGGATATGAGGAAATTTCATAATCTCCATCAAATCCTTCGAGATTAAATGTAAACTGTCCTTCACCTCTCACTGTAATATCCTGTGAAACAAAATTATCATCCAGAATGTACTTAATTGTTGCTGTTTCGTTCCCCCAAAAAACATACGGTCCCTCTGTAAGTTTTGCTGTTGAATCAGCTTTGTTAAATTGAATTTCTTGGGCAAAACAGGAAAGAAAAATAAATACGAAAAGAGTAAGAATTAATATTTTCTTTATTTGCATATCTACCTCCAGCAAAATTTAATTTTTCGAAAAATGAACTTAAGTCAAGAATTTTTGCTTAATAATAGTGTTTAATAAATCTCGATCTTCAATAATCTTCCATCGAGGTTTCCATTTTTAAGTGGACGCTTGAAGGATGGCTTGAGTCCGATAGCCGGAATCAATTCTTTGTCACCTACATAAATATAAGCCGTACATCCTTTGCATTTTTGTTTTAAGAAATCACCTAGGTTTTTATATAATTCAGTGGTAGATTCTTTTGTACCCAGTCTTATCCCATAAGGTGGATTGCAAATAATTGTTGCATCATGAATTTCTGGGAGAGACATAAAATCAGTTTGTTTAAGATCAATATTCTCTGCAGAAGGAAGCATTATAAAATTAAGTTTAGAATCTTCGATAGCAAAATAACTCATATCACTTCCAAAAATAAACTTTTTAGGAAGCTCTCGAATATGCTTTGTGCTGTTCTCTTTAATTTTTTTCCATTCGCTTTCATCAAATTCGGGCAGGTTTTCAAAACCAAATCTTTTTCTTTTGAAACCGGAAGGTATTCGGCAGTAATTCATCAGAGCTTCACAGAGTAAAGTTCCACTACCGCACATTGGATCATAAAGTGGCATTTTCCCATTCCAACCAGAAAGTTTAACAATTGCAGCTGCTAGAGTTTCTTGCATAGGAGCAGAACCTTTGCTTTGCCTGTAACCACGTTTATGAAGAGGATCTCCGGAAGTATCTAAACTTATGGTAGCTCTATTTTTATGAATGAAAAGATTAAAAACAACATCTGGTGAATCAGTATTAATATCAGGTCTTGCATTGTACTTTTTTGTGAAGTAGTCTGCTATTGCATCTTTTAAAACAAGGGTTGCATATCTTGAATGTGTAATTTTACTATTGGAAACATTCGAGTAGATAGCAAAAGTTTTATTATTATTAAGAAGTTTATCCCACTCGATATTAGAGGCTGTGCTATATAGATATTTTGTGCTGTGGCAATCAAATGTTATTAGTGGAGCCAAGATACGGCTAATAAATTTACTTTGAAAATTAATTCGATATATATGTGAGATATCTGTCTTAAAATGAACTCCCCTATAAACCGGAGTTATCTCTTTAGCTCCGAATTCTTTTAATTCCAATGCACCAAGATCTTCCATAGAACCAGCTACTTGTGCAAAGAATTTGCCATGCTGTTGATATTCAAACATATTTTTTCTCCTCTTAACTATTACAATAAATTATTTAATACTTATTGTTTTGCAATTTTATAATTAGTTTTGATTAAAATATTACCCATAATAACCGATGAAATGATTATTAACGGTATTGAAACCAATAAACGTACCAGCGTAAATTTGATCCCTAAAAAAGAAGCTTCAAAAACTACCATTGGGATTCTACATACAGCGCTAGCACCAATATAAGTAAATATTACACTCAATTTTGCGCCTTTTTTATGAAGAACTGCAGCGATTGGAAATGCAACGTACAAACCGCCAACAGTAGTTCCAGAAAGAAGTATTGCCCATAAAAATCCGCGCCATGAGGAGTTATCTCCTAGATGCTTCTCAATTGTTTCTCGTTTAATCCACACTTCAAATAATCCGATCAGAACAAATGCAACAGGAATAATTTTAACCATTGAAAAAGTAAAACTTAAAAAATTCTTTCCTATCAATTCACCACTTTCAAAATTAAAAATGAATGATGATCCAACAAAAATAAAATAGAT
>CAXCCM010000128.1:0-5398 GCA_963981005.1 uncultured bacterium
ATTGTAACGTTTACCAAGAGGGAAGTTGTGGAAGTAGGTGCGATGCTGTTCCCTGGTTCAAAACCCCAGCTTATTTCAGCTCCATCACCAGTTTCTCCATTATAATCTAATCCTTCAATATCGCTTGCACTATTCACGTAAAATCCTGGTGGAAAATCAATTGTAATACCATTTACACCTTCACCATCCAAATTATTATAGATCAAGTAGAATAGGAAGTTCATAGGCTCAATTGGGATGTAAGTATTTGTCATATTAAAGATCTGACTATTTTCGATATTACGTGAATACTCTTCGTTAAAATTGGAACTATATTCTGGTGGGATTGCTGCAAAATGAGCAAGTGAAATATCATAAGAAATATCTGTAGAACCAAGTTCATTTGAGATATTAAGATCAACTGTGAATGTGGAATCAGCTGTAACTGAGAAATTAAAGTTTTCCAGCTCAATACTTATGAAAGATATATTACTTTGTGAATTGCTACAAAATAGGATTGCAGTTTCGTTTTCTAATATATGAGTAGTAGTTGGATAAATATTGGCGAATGTAATCAATAAACCACTACTTTGCAGATAATTCTCAATTCCAACAGTAGCATAATTGTTATCCTGATCAAAATTGTTAATTTCTTTATATTGGAATTTCATAAGTTTATTTTCTTCTGCTGTGAAGTAGAATTCAGGGTCGTATAAGATTACCTGAAATATCTCATTTGTTTCATCAAATTCACTTTTGAAATCTGACCATTGAATAATGAAATAATTATTATTTTCATCGTATTTTACATAGATGCTTCCATCAATGAGGTTATCCCAGAAAGGAGCTATCATTCCTGCTGGACCTATAGCGGAAGGGATATTGCGATTTCTATGAAAGATAAGTGGTGTAGTATCTAATGAAATATAACCTTCGGAACAAACTGAGATATGATCATAGAAAGAATCAAAATAATTGAATTGGAATGGTAGTGGAATTACTTTTGTGAAACCATCTGGTATTGTATGGTCAGAATCAAGAAGTGCTCCATCTCCACCATAATGCGGATCAATTTCGATCCAGTTATATTCCGGCGTTTCAAAATTACCAACATCTTTAGATTCTACTGCATAATAACCATTTTCGCAGAATGTAACACTTGAAGAATCTATTATACCTATTGGGAAATTAAAGCTGATATTTTGAAGTTCGTTGCCATTATTAGTTATAATTATTTCAAATATTGCTAATTCACCCGAGATAACATTTGCAGGTGTAATTGAGAAGTTGCCATTCCCATAATCATCTTGCAGGATATTACTATAATTAAATATAGAATTTTCGATAATAGCATTTTCGTTTGTACAAATAAGTTCAGCTTGGAAATTGCCAGTTTCAATATTCCCATAGTTAAGAAGCTCGATCGAAATATCTGTGGCCTCATTCTGTATTAGACAATTAGATGAATTTTGTGCAATAAATTCTGAAACCAAAAGTTTTGGTGAAACTATTTCTGATGAGATTAAAAATTCAAAATCTCCTCCATCAGAAGTTATTTCCAGAAAAATGTTTACCTCTTCTCCGTCTAACCAATTCTCAGAAACCTGTATGTCAAACTGACCTGAATGATCATTTCCAACTTCTAAAAGATCAATTATAATTGGAGTACTTGTGAAAGTTATATTTTCATTATTGCAAACAGGTGAGATTGTAATGTTCTCTATGTCAGATGATCCAATATTTTCAATTGCAAATTCTAAGAAAGATTCATTTCCCGATACGAGGTCATCTGAAAATGAGAACACATTTAATATTAGATTAGCATTTGATGTTACTTCAAGATCATTTGTTATTGGAACGTAACAGTATTTAGAAGCAGTAATATCGTAATTATCAACAGAAAGATCAATAGGAATAATAGCTATACCATTTGCATCAGTTATACCTGTAGCTACAAGACTATCTTCATTTGTAATTGCAATTGTAAATCCAGAAAGATTATCTTCAGTGATATCTATTTGAACTTCAATAAAATTATCTGAAAACGGGATTTCATTACTATGAATTAGTTCTATTTCTTTAGGAACATCTGTTAATATTTGTAGCCCTGGGTCTCCGAGTAGATTATAAACATAAAAGTAAAATTGATCAGAATTTAGCGCACTTCCCCAAGCATGATTATTTGGGAAATTATTATACAATTCCATCTTCCCACGAAGAAGAATTTCCCCACCACGGAATAATCCCTCTTGTGTTATCCCCTGATATATTCCCATAGCATTTGCATTATTGAACCAAGTTTTTGTGTCATACTCGCTTGGGCCGATGAACCCAATTGCACCTTGTGGGTCAGAAGGACTACCAGCTGAGACCCATTTCTCTCCAAAACAAGTTGTATGTTGTTCAGATGCAAAATCACCTCCTCCACAAGTTATACTTGTAACAAGTGGTAGCATAAAACCATTTGTTAAGGTAGAAATATCTTCGGTGGTAAACATAGCTGTGGCTGTACCTCCCCAACTAAAAGGAGAGCCTGTTCCACGATAACAAACAAATGATTCACCTTGGCTTATAGCATTAGCCAGAAGTACAGTCCCCTGTTGCCATGGATTAATAAAAGTATCTACAGCGGCATATTCAAAATCAAGAAGTTTATTTCTAATTCCCATTAATGTCTCACGTTGGGAATATCCATTCCATTCTTGAACGAATCCAACCATTAAAGCACGTTTTTGCCATTCGATATCCATAAATGGATGTTGCTCATAATTGATGATCTTAGATACTATCGTCATCAGATCCATCTGACTTTGAACAGAGAGTCTTCCAATAAAAACATCAGGAAAATAATCTTCACCATCTAAAAGAGTATAATTATGATCACTTACATCCCATGGAGTTAAGTAACCTTCTACATAAAAGGCGGGACACTGAATTACACCTGAGACATCTCCAACTAAAACAACAAATTCTGGAGGGTTTTCCCAAGTGTCATATGCATTTTGGAGGTAATCTTTGATCTCTTCAGCAGATGGTCCGATCTCTTCAATAATTGCAAGTTTTGTATTAAATCCTAGTTTTTGCTTCCATTTTAACAGGGGTTGTAAAATACTCTCAACACTATAAGGTGCTATAAAGAGATATTCTCCTCCGGATGCGCTGGTTCTAGAGTTTGAACCAAGTATTTTCTGGGAAGCAATTTTATTGAAATGTGACGCTGACATCTCTCTTATTAAAGGATTTCTGTTATTAGAATTATCGATCTCAAAATCAATTTCTATATCCTTCAAAATTCGAATTGCATTTAGTTTTGGATTATATTGAACAGGTGATATAGATACTTGTGTAAATCTATTTCCACGCATTATTGAAGGCTTGGCAATTGTTACTATCTCTTTTGGAAACCAATCATCAACTGCATATATAACCTTTTGCTCATTGTAGTCTACAGGTGCAATGTTATTTGTAAGAAGTATCTCATCATAATCATATTTAATATTGGAATTTCTATAATTCCCTGTATTAGGAAGTGAAATCAGTTTTGAATATACAGGTAACTCAAAAACATTTGAGACCATACTGGTTTTACAATCGGAAATTGAAATTTTATCAAAAATAATTTCATTTTGCGTTTCAGATTTAATCTCATCAATTTCAAAGCTTCCACTTATTTGAAATGAATTATTAATCTCAGAGATTTCTAAACTTATTAATAAACATACTGAAGCTATTAATAATAATACTAAAAAGGTTTTCTTCACAAAAACTCCTTAATTGTCTATTTAAGTAATAAACACTTCTTTGTTGCTATTGTTTTCCCATCTCCAATTAATTTATAAAAATAAACACCGGAAGAGACAGGTTTATTGTTAATATCTGTTCCATCCCAGATAACTGAATTCATCTCTCCTTCGACACTGCTCAGAATAATATCAAATTTTTTCACTTTTTGTCCTTTTAGATTATAAATATCAATTCGTGCATTTTCGTGAGAATTCGTGGTCTCAAAAGATATAGTTGTTGTAGGGTTAAATGGGTTAGGATAATTTTGGAAAAGCTTTGGTGTGTTATTAACAATTTCCTCTTCTATACTAACTTGAGAATCTCCATTAGAAGTAAACAATATGGCAGTTTCATCTTCTATGATATGAGCGGTAGGTGCATAGATATTAGAAAAAGTTATCAATAAACCTTCTGTTTGTGTTTCGTTTTCAATTCCAATGGTTGCATAATTATCATATTGATCATTATTGTGAACTTCTTCATATTGGAATAATATATCTCCATCACCATTTATAGTTGGGTAGTGTAGAGGATCATAAAATATAACCTGGAATGTTTCATAAGAGTAGCTATGATAATTTCTAGAGTTATACCATTCAATTATCAATATGTTCTCATCTTCATCATAATAAGAAAAAACATTACCATTTATCAAATTATCCCAGAACGGAGCTATCATTGCTTTAGAGCCAACCCCCGAAGGAATATTTTTATTTCTAAAAAATACACGATCTGTCTCTCCCATTGTAATCCATCCATTTGAACATACAGAAATCTCATCATATACGATTCCAAAATATTGAAAATCAAATGGAAGATCAAGAGTCTTTGTAAAACCATCTGTTCCTGTTACATGTCCTCCAACAACTGGCTCACCTTGTCCACCTTGAGCAGGATTGATCTCTATCCAATTATAAACAGGAGCTGTAAAGTTACCAACATCCGATGATTCTATTGCTATGTAGCCTTGATCACCGAATGTAGGGCTTTCTTCTGAGATCACTCCAATTGGATATGAATACAAGATTTCTTGTAATGCAGTTTCTCCATCGGAAATAACGAAATTGAATTTTGCAAGTTCACCTGATATCGCATTATCGATCTCGATCTCAAATGAAGTTTCAATTAAACCATTTTCACCAATGATTATTCCTGAACATGAAGAACTTCCATTAACGACCTCAAAATTAGGGGATAATGAAATAAGTTCAATTGAAGTTTCTTCAGCATCATAATTACCGCTATTCAAGAATTCAAGATCGAATGTAGAATTCGCATTTTGAAGCAAATTACCACTTGGTTCATCAACAATAAAATTGGATATCACAAATTGTGGTGAGATTATTTCTAGTGGCATGAAAAAAGTATTCTCACCAAGATCAGATGAAATACTTAAGAATAATTCTCCTAATATCCCGTCTCGCCATACTTGATCTAGTTCAATCTCAAAATCACAAACAGTTTGCTCTCCGGCAGCTAACGAAGATAGAGAGTTTGAGCCATTTATAATTGTGATGAATTCATCTTCTGTTGTTATCTCAAGTATTAGATCACTTGCAGATAGGCTTCCTGAATTGAAAATATTTGCAGAAATGCTAACTATACTACCAGGGATAATTTCTGAACATGTATAATC
>CAXCCM010000129.1:0-5307 GCA_963981005.1 uncultured bacterium
CTGAAACTTTCTCTAATTGTATTGGCTGTCATAATTGCAGTAGTTCATGTCCGATCTGTTATTGCCGTCAATGTTACTTCGATTCTTCAGTTGCAAAACCAAACTCGGATGTTGTAATGATGAGAGCAGAAGATAGAGGCGCAGTATCGTTACCATTAGACCGAATTATGTTCCATACAGGAAGAATGGCCCACATGAGCCTTTCCTGTGTCTCTTGTGGACTTTGCTCAGATGCCTGCCCTGTAAATATTCCAGTTGCTAAGATCTTCAGTTATGTAGCAAGCCAGACACAGAAAACGTTTGAGTATTCTGCTGGAGCCAGTGCCGGAGATGCTCTTCCAATGAAAGAATATAGATTGGATGAACTTGGAGAGCTTGGAGAATTAGTAAAAAGTGCTGAAGCTCAGGAGGGTGGTCATGAGTAAAATTTTAAAGACTAATAAACCTGTTGAGCAAACCTTGAACGATCTTCTGAAGCATTTATTGGAATCAAAACAAGTGAGTGCAGTTTTCTCTTTGCGTAAAGTAAATAAGAAAGGTTCTGTAGATTATGGATTGATTTCAGATGTTAACAAGTTAGATGAAATTGCACCTTTACACCCTATGATGCCAGCGAATGCCGGACAACTTTTAGGAAGATTCACTCCAATGGAAAAACCTGTAGTTGCTGTTGTTCGTCCTTGCGAATTTAGAGCTTTTGTAGAGCTGGTAAAACGAGAACAGGGTAAGATGGATAATTTCCTATTCATTACTTTTAGTTGCGGAGGCGTGTTTACACTTAAAGACAATGCGGAAGATAAAATAAAAAACAAGCTCGATGGATACTGGAAATCTGTTAAAAATTCAACAATTCCAGAAGGTGTTAGGAACGCTTGTCGCTCCTGTGAAAATATTGCTCCGTTGAACTCAGACATATTTATTTCATTGATTGCTGAAGAGAGCGGTAAAATCTATTTAAATTCTGAGAAAGCAGAAAAAATGCTGGAAGGATTTGAAACAGAAACTGAAAATACCGAATTCGATCCAACAATTCTAGATACCATATTAAAGGAAAGAGCAGCAAAAAAGAAAGAAGTATTTTCAAAAATTGATACAAAAGAAACCGGTTTAGATGGTTTGATAGATATATTTGGAAAATGCATTGGTTGCCATGGCTGCAATACAGTTTGTCCGATCTGTTATTGTACACTGTGTGATTTTGATTCATTTAATTATGATTACAATACACCAATAATGGAAAAGGAACTAGCAGAAAAGGGTGCACTTAGATTACCTCCAGATACATTATTCTTCCATCTTGGAAGACTCTCTCACATGAGTTTTTCTTGTGTAGGATGCGGAATGTGTTCCGATGTTTGCCCTGCATTAATTCCGGTTGCAGATGTTTTTAAGAAAACAGGAGAAGATACTGCTGGAATGTTTGATTTTGTTGCAGGAAGGGATGTGGAAGAAGCAATCCCTGTAATGATTTATAAAGAAGAAGAATTTCCTGAGTTGGGAGAATAATTATGATTATAAACAACACGCCTAAAATAATCAGTTTTTTATGTAAATGGTGCTCTTATACTGGTGCGGATCTGGCTGGTATTAACCGTTCTCAATACCCCACAGCTATATTGCCGATAAAGGTAATGTGTTCAAGCAGGGTAGATCCTGTATTTCTTATAAAATCATATTTGCGTGGAGCAGATGGCGTATTGGTTGGTGGCTGACATCCTGGAGATTGTCATTACCAGGTTGGTAATTATCACACACGTCGTCGTATAGCGATTGCAAAAAAGATTTTTGATACACTTGGTTTAGAAAATGATCGTTTAAGACTTACATGGATTTCTGCTTCTGAGGGTAATAAATTTGCTCAAGTTGGAATTGAGTTTACAAAACAGATCGTAGGAATGGGAGAAAATCCCACCAAGAAACATATATTTTTATAGTGATGTTGGTTGTGAAATTTAACTGAGAAGAAATAATCAGTAACTAACAATAGAAATTGATTAGTAATATAAGTGTAAAATTGGATATTGAAAATTTTTTTCTCATCAGTTGGAAATTCAAGACAGTATCTAAAACTAATTATGATAGAAGAAGAAAACAAAACATTTTTTGTGTTCTTTTGGATAAAAATCATCGAGGATAATTTATGGGTTTAAAGAGTAGATCGGTAATGGTCGTGGGAGCTGGGATAGCAGGTATTCAAGCTTCTCTTGATTTGGCGGAAATGGGATTAGATGTACATTTGGTGGAAGAATCTGCAACAATTGGTGGAAGAATGCCGCAGCTTGACAAAACATTTCCAACCAATGATTGTTCCATGTGCATACTCGCTCCTAAAATGAGTGAATGTGCCCGACATCCTAATATTACAATTCATATCAAATCAACTGTCGAATCAGTTACAGGTGATCCTGGTAACTTTACTGCAAAGATCGTTGAGCATGCAAAGTATGTTGACCCTGTTAAGTGTGTAGCTTGTGGACTTTGTGAAGAAAAATGTCCTGTTAAAGTTGATGATGAATTTGATATGGGGCTTCGTAAAAGAGGAGCTATTTCTCGCTCTTTTTTACAGAGTATTCCATCTGAATATACAATTGATAAAGATAGATGCTTGTACTTGTTAAAAGGTGTTTGCCGCATCTGTGAAAAGGTTTGTCCAGCAGGTGCCATTAATTATGAAGATAAAGATGTTAAGATCAAATTGAATGTTGGGTCTGTAATTCTAGCTTCAGGTATCGATGCATTCAATCCTATCGGATTTGGACATTTTGGATATAAACGATATCCGAATGTTGTTACCTCACTTGATTTTGAAAGAATGCTTTCTGCATCTGGTCCACTTGGCGGTCATGTTGTGCGTGCTTCTGATCATGCTGAGCCAAAAAGCATTGCATTCATCCAATGTGTTGGTTCACGTGATGAAAGTATAGATCATAATTATTGTTCATCGGCCTGCTGCATGTTTGCTATAAAAGAAGCAATTATTGCCAAAGAGCATATGAAAGGTTTGAACTCCTCAATTTTCTACATGGATATTCGTGCTTTTGGAAAGGATTTTGATAAGTATTATGAAAAAGCAAAAGGTCAGTATGGAGTAAAATTCATAAAATCAAAAGTTTCTGAGATCAGGGAACAGGAAAACGGTAGTCTTTCATTGCGTCATGTTCTAGAAAATGGTGATATTGAGTTCGCTGAATTCGATATGGTTGTTCTATCGGTTGGTTTACAGCACAGAGAAAATATAAAAAAATTAGCTAAAAATTTAGATATAAAACTTAACGAATTCGGCTTTTGCAGATCAGATACTTTTGAACCGCTCAAAACCAGCAGAGAAGGGATTTATGTTTGTGGAGCAATGAACACACCACGTGATATTCCTGAATCTGTAACTACTGCTTCTGGTGCTGTGGCTGATGCTGTAAAATATTTAAGATTGGATAGACAAGAAATACAAGAAAAGAAAATTCCTGAAAAAGATATTGTTGGTGACAGGCCCAAAGTTGGTACATTTATATGTCATTGCGGTATCAATATTGCCGGAGTTGTGGATGTAAAAGATGTAGCAGAATATGCAAAAGATCTACCAAATGTGGAACATTCTGAAGACTTAATGTACGCTTGTTCACAAGATTGTATGAACACAATTAAGCAAAGAATCGAAGAGCATGGACTTAATAGGGTTGTAATAGCTGCATGTACTCCACGTACTCATGAGCCACTTTTCCGTGAAATGATTAGCGAAGCTGGGTTGAATCCATATCTCTTTGAAATGGCGAACATTAGAGATCAGTGTTCATGGGCTCATATGAACGAACCGGAACTTGCTACAGATAAATCGAAAGACCTTGTGAATATGGGAGTTGCAAAAGCTCGTGAACTTGCGCCGTTGGAAAGACTTCCTATCGAGATAAATCCTAAAGCTTTAGTTATTGGTGCAGGACTGGCTGGCATGACAGCAGCCGAAGCTCTTGCAGATGCCGGACACGAAGTGTTCCTAATAGAAAAAGAAGCTGAACTGGGTGGAAATCTTAGAAATATTTATTTTGCCTTTGATAAAGATCCTCAAGAATTATTAGCTGAAAAGATAAAGAACGTTACAGAAAATAAATTGATCCAACTGTTCAAAAGTACGCAGATCAAGAAGATCGATGGTTATGTAGGTAATTTTATAACAACTCTAAAAACTGAAAAAGACGAACAGACTTTAGAGCATGGAATAGTTATAATTGCTACAGGAGCAGAAGAGCATAAAACTAAGGAATATCTTTATGGAGAAAGTTCGCGTATAATTACTCAAGTAGAATTTGAAGATATGTTGCATAATGGAAACTTCCCAACTAAAAAACTTAAGAATGTAGTGATGATCCAATGTGTTGGCTCTCGTGAAGAAGATAAAATGTATTGTAGCAGAGTGTGCTGTACAAAAACTGTAAAAAATGCACTAACTCTTAAAAAGAAATTCCCTAACATAAACACTTATGTTGCTTATCGTGATATTAGAACATATGGATTCAGAGAAAAATATTATACTGAACTGCGTGATCTTGGAACGATGTTCGTTCATTATGATCTTGATAAAAAACCTGAAGTAACTCTGGTTGATGAATGGGACCCAAACAGTCAGGTGAATGTAACTATCTTTGATCCGATAATGGATAAAGAAGTGGAAGTGAAAGCGGATTTACTGGTTCTGGCTACAGCTATTGATGCAAAAAAAGAAAATATTGATCTAGGTAAAATGCTTAAGGTTCCACTAAATGCTGATGGTATGTTTATGGAAGCGCATGTTAAACTTCGTCCTGTAGATTTTGCAACTGATGGTGTATTTGTGGCAGGACTTGCCCACACACCAAAAGATATTGATGAAAGTATGACACAGGCAAAAGCTGCTGCCAGCCGTGCTCTTACCTTCCTTAATAAGAAAGCAATTTTGGCGGAAGGAACAATCTGCGAAGTGAATGACAGCCGTTGTACGGGTTGTGGATATTGTGAACAGATCTGTCCTTATAATGCAATAGAAGTTGATCTCGAAAAAGAGATCGCAATCGTTAACGAAGCACTTTGTAAAGGTTGTGGCGCTTGTGTTGCATCATGCAGATGTGCAGCACTAGATTTACGTGGATTTAGTAACGAACAACTTTTCTCAGCATTTGATGCTTTAGAAATGACCAATATTTTAGATAATTAATAATATGAAAGAGGAAAATATGAAAGAATGGCAGCCAAAGATTCTTGCTATTTTATGTAATTGGTGTTCCTATGCAGGAGCAGACTTAGCAGGTGTATCACGTATGCAATACCCGCCAAATGTTC
>CAXCCM010000130.1:0-5262 GCA_963981005.1 uncultured bacterium
ATATTATTTTTCCCTCTTTTAACTGTTAATGGAGCATAATAGCGAACCATTCTACTCACACTATAATATATGAGGTGGTCACCACGTTTTAATTTATTCAATATCCTTCGGCTTTTCCCGGCAGGATTATCATCCAGTAGTAATTTTTCTCCACTTCTATTGAAGTATACATTTTCCGGCCAAAATTCCAATAGCCACACTTGTGTTTTTTGGAATTGCATTATTGCAAATGATAAAGCAATTCCTAAAAGAATTAAGAGTAAAACTATTCCCATTTTAGGAATAGTACGTTTCTTCTTACCTTTTTGCGGAGGTTTGGGAATTTGTATTGAAGGGTCGATTACTTCATAAATTTCTATGGGTTCTTTAATTCCTTTAAGAAAGTAAGCTCCATGTTTCTTCCATGTAACATCTCCAACTTTGTGTTTATTTATCCAGCCGCGAGCGCTGTCAAAAACAGGATATGTCATATAGATCTGCTTTCCATCTGCCAGCCCCTCTACTCTTGCTGCTCTATTTACATGCCTGCCAAAGAGGTCCAGATCGATATCGTTTTCTATTGCGATCTGTCCCATATGCAGTCCTATCCTAACTTCCAATTTTATATTTTCAGAATTTTCTTTGTTAAATTTATTTAGTGCTTGCTGTATTATTATTGCTCGTGCAACTGCGGTAGAAGGTTCAGAAAATACTGCCATAATAGAATCACCAATATGTTTAACTATTAGGCCATCATTATTCTCTTCAATAATTGGAATGAGAAGTTCATTATGAGTTTTTCGAACTTTTGCAGAAAACACTTCTCCTTTATTCTCCGTAAGTTCAGTAAAACCCTTAATATCAGTAAACATAACCGTAAGAACAGACGTTTCTCTGAGTTTGCGATAATTATCTACCGATGATAACTCTTTTTGAGAAAGTGAATAATCCTGTTTAATAACATTTTCTTTAATCATAGACAATCCGCGTATTTTGGTTTATTTTTTCGTAAATTAAGTCTGGTTAAAAAAAATGATTAACTGTTTACTCTGTCAATACTTAAATATATTTTCAATAATATCTGAAGGGATTATTGATGCTGGTTTACGAATTTCTGCAAGTTTTTCTGCAGTTTCTCCCATTAAGTAGGAAGCTGAAACTGCTGCATCTTTTAGTGATAATTGCTGTCCGACAAATGAGGTAATAATGCCTGCAAGCACATCACCACTGCCTCCAGTAGAAAGTCCATCATTTCCAGTTGTTTCAAATATTATTTCTGTTTCATCACAATATACAGAAGTAGCACTTTTTAGAAGAACATTACATTTATATTTTTCAACAAAATCATGTAAATACTGTACTGTATCTTTTATTACCTCATCTATTGTAACATCACAAAGTCTGGCAAATTCACCAAGATGAGGAGTTAGCAACACTTGTTTTCCTGCAATATCTTTTATTATCTCTTTGTTATCGGAAATTATGTTCAGTGCATCGGCATCAAGGATTAGCGGTTTGTTCCAATTGCTTACAATTTTATTAATTAGTTCAACCATCTCTTCAGATCTTCCAATTCCAGGACCTATCAACAAAACATCCATTGAGTTAAGTTTGCTCATAAATTCTTCTGTATCTTCCTCAAAATGTGGAAGCGGAATTGTAAATGTCATTACTTCTAACAACTGATTTTCTAGAATAGTTTCAAGACCTAAGGGATGAAAAAGCGTGATTAGCCCTGCACCAGAACGAAGAGCAGCCTTAGAAGCTAAAATAGCGGCACCTGTAAATCCTGGAGAACCTGCAATTATCCCTACTTTACCATAATTGCCTTTATGAGAGAATTTGTTACGATAAGGAAATAGTACATTTTCTTCTGTTGCAAGTTTTCCTTTTAATAAGAATTTGTTAAACACACTTTCTGGAACTCCAATATCAATAACCAGTATTTCACCGCTTTTATCTCTACCTTCACCCAGTAATTGTCCATATTTCATAGCTGCCATTGTAAGTGTAAAATCTGCTTCTACGGCAATAATTGCTTGCCCAGTATTTGCATCTATTCCGCTGGCAATATCAATTGCAACAACTGTTTTATCTGCTGAATTTATTTCATTAACAACATCAGCTCGCCAACCTCTTATCTCGCCCTTAAATCCAACTCCAAATATTGCATCAACTATTAGATCAAAATCGGATAGATTATCTGGTTCTTCTTCAATTATATTTATTGTTATGCCAAGCTTCTTACATTGATCATAATTAGCATATGTTTCAGGGCTCATTATAGAAGGATTTCCCATTAAGAATATTTCAACTGAATGCTGCCAATTATACAAATAACGAGCTATCACAAATCCGTCTCCGCCATTATTCCCACTTCCACAGAAAATTGCGATTTTACTTTCAGATGATAGTAGATCATTTATGAATTCACTGCATCCCTTACCTGCATTTTCCATTAATTCTTGTCCGGGGATTCCAACATTTTCAATTGTGAATTTATCTATTGCATACATCTCTTCACGCTTAAGTACAAACATAATTATTTCCTTTTATTCTTACGCTTCTGGCAATACAATTTCAAAGGTCGTTCCAACATCCACTTCACTTTCTAAAACTCTAATTTTTCCTTTATGATATTCTTCTACGATTCTGTGTGCTAAACTAAGCCCTAATCCCCATCCTCGCTCTTTATTTGTAACTCCCGGACGGAATATTTTCTTAAACATTTTTTTGGGCATTCCAATTCCTTCATCTGCAATATGAATATATGTTTTATTCTTTTGTGAAAATGCTTTTACGCCAATATTCCCATCTTTCTGCTTCATTGAATCAATGCAGTTTTTAAGCATGTTTTCTAAAGTCCATTTTATCAGATCAGGATCTAAATTGATCTTCTTATCTTCGATCTCACTTTCAAATGTAATCTCAATTTTATTGGAAACTGCCGGCAGTTTTCGCTCAAAATGCTCTATAGTTTCTTGAATGATATCGTGCAGACTGCATGATTGGAATTTCATGATAGAACCAACTTTACCAAAGCGGGAAGCAACATTATTTAATCTTCCCACATCACCACGCATAAATTCAAGCATTCCTTGAAGTTCTTTTCCAGCTTTATTATTACCGGTTTTAGAGTGAATCACATCTATCCAGCCACTCAATGAAGAGAGCGGTGTTCCAAATTGATGAGCAGTCTCTTTTGCTAATCCAACCCACAGAATATCACGCTCTGTTTTTTTAATTGTATAAACACCATACATTCCCAAAAAAATATAGAGAAATATCAATGCCATTCCAACATAAGGCATCATTTTTAATTGGATCATTGTTTGTGAATCACCATAAAATACATAACTATATATTCTATCATCTTCATCACTTAATCTTAGCGGAATCATAGAATGTTTTGCTTCCATCCTTTTCACCATATTTGTTATAATAGTTTGATGTCGTGGTTCCAAATTATCAAAATTCACCTTTGGAATATCAATATTTTCCCATGAGAAAGGTGCCTTAAGACTATCTGTTAAAATTATTGGATAATCTATTCCGGGGAGTATCTCTTCCATGAAATATTGGAACAGAAAGTGTTCCAAATTAACATCGGTTGGCATCCCAACAAATTTTGAATAAAGGTCAGGCACGATTTGCACATCTTTTTTAACATTGTTTATTACTATATTTGTGAATAATATAAACCCAACAAGAAGGATCACACTTCCTAAAATGAAATATACTTTTAGAAGAAGACTTTTGTTACTCGCTTTCTTTTGTAATTTCCCAGATTTCATCTAATTGCTCCAAGCTTGATTCAAGCATGTTTTTTCCATTAATTTTAAAATGATCTTCTACTTTCTTAAATCGGTTTTCAAATTTCTTTATAGTTCTTCTTAATGCAGTTTCTGCATCAAAATCCGATTTTCTGGCAATATTTACAATTGAGAACAACATATCACCAAGTTCATCTTGCATTTCTTCTATATCTTTATTTTTATATGCTTCTTGAAATTCTTCTACTTCTTCTTCCAGTTTATCTACTGCCGGAGCTATATCCGGCCAGTCAAAACCAACAGAAGCAGCTTTTTCCTGCATTCGTTGAGCCATAATAAGGGCTGGCATATTTTGTGGGATTCCATCAATTGCAGAAGAGCGGGTATGTTTTTTCTCTTCTTGTTTTATGCGTTCCCAATTCATTTTCACACCTTCGGCATCAGTTGCATGACCATCTCCAAAAATATGGGGATGTCTTCTGATAAGTTTTTCACTAATCTGTTCCAGTACCTCTTCCATTTGGAATTTATCTTCTTCTTTAGCAATTTGAACCTGCATAATAATGTGCATCATCAAATCGCCTAATTCTTCTGAAAGATGTTTATAATCTTTATTTTCTATTGCTTCTACAGATTCGTAAAGTTCCTCTATAAAATTGGGAATTAATGATTCATGAGTCTGCTTTAGATCCCAAGGGCAACCGTTTTCTTTATCACGCAATTTTTTTATAACTTTAACTAATTCATCAAATTCCTTCATTTTTCCTCATGTTCAGTTTCTTGATCTTCTGTTATTATTTCATCAAGTACAATATCAATATTGTTTTCCCAGCTTTCAACTGTTTTTTTATTCTTTATTTTTTTTCTTACCACACCAACTATCAAGATAAGAGGGAGCACACCCCATAAAAGTCCGGTAGAAGCCATTAATATCTCAATTCTAAAATGTGTTTTAGAGTATGCTTCAAACTGATCCGAAAATGTTCTTGTAGTCATGAAGAAGCTGTTCAAGAATGCACTTTCAAAATCTTTGCTTGTTCCTGTTATATCCCAAAATTTATAAAATGAACTTCTTTTTTTGGAATAAAGATATTTTACTGCTAAACCTGATTTAGCATAAAACGATTCCCACTCGATCATATTTTTTGGGTATCTCTTTTTCATTTGCTTAAGCTGGCGGGAATTTCCTAAAATGTAATTCTTTGCAAAATTTAACTCGCGATCAATTCCCATATCACCAGAAAAGTAAACAGCCATTCCTTCGTTGAACCAGAGTGGAGGATTTTTCCAATAACACCCTACAAAATGATGAATGTATTCATGTAATAAAAGTTTGCGAACATTTGAAACATTCTTTAAATACTTAGGGTTTTTAAGAAAAATTGTTTTGTTTCTTCGGTTATAAAAACCGGAGCTATGTTCCATAATTGCTGAGTGCTTTTGAGTCCAATTATCATAAACCTTGCTATCGGCTGCTACGACAATCTTTACAGGAGTATCAAGGTACGAG
>CAXCCM010000131.1:0-5241 GCA_963981005.1 uncultured bacterium
TGGCTTGATTAATCTTTCCCTGAACCATGCTCGAAAAGTTGGTGGAAGCCGTGGTTTGGTGGAATTTATACAATTCCGGAACGATTAAGAATGAAAACAATTTTGGAAGAAGATTTTACTTCTGAGTTTGTTAAGAAAACAGATAATTTTGGTAATGATTGGGAAGGATTTTGTATAACCATTTCGATTGAAAAGAATGAGAAATATAAGGGGCTTAAATTGAAACAATATTTCTTGTTGCTTCCAGAAGTACCGGTGATGATGCATGCTGTAGAGGTTATTCAGAATACAGGCAGATTTTTTGTTAATGAGCCGATTGAGACTGGAAATTTCTTCAAATCGGATCAAGATCTACAAAAATGTTCTTTCATCTCAAAAAACAGAGATGGCAAAACGATCGAAGCAAAAGCTGGGAGAAAACCGTTTGAGTTTGAGGGGAAATCTCCGCTGATCATCAAAGGAAAGAATAATGAAGAATTGCTTCAAATATTTCTTCCATCAGAGAAAACATGGTCATGGTTATGTGTTGATACGCAAGTTCTGAATAGCTGGATAGGTGATTATATATCATGTGAAGATCGAACATCAATGTTTATAAATTCTCGTTTCTATATTTTTGGAAAAGAAAGAATTGAACGAGATATACTGATCGATCTAGGAAATGTAAAATTTAACAGTAATTAATACAGATATTAAGGAGTATAAAAAATGAAATACAGAAAATTTGAAATTAAGAAAGATAGAGATGCAGTTTACAATATCCTAAATGAGGTTGGTTGGGTTCATAATAAAAAGAAAGATAAGTACCTGAATAAATTCCTACCGAAAGCAAATACGCTGGTAGTGGATATTAATGATCATGCAGAAGTTTTCGCAACTAGTTCTAAAGGTTCAATTCGATATCAGGATGAACAATTGAAACTTTGTGCTATTACTGGCGTTTCAGCCAGTTTATTAGCTAGAAAACAAGGTTTTGCAGGAAGACTTACTGCTACAAGATTAGCATTGGATGCTGCTAAAGGAGCAGAAGTTGGTGCTCTTTGTATTTTCGATCAGGGTTACTATAATAAGCTTGGATTTGGAAATGGAAATTGTGAGAATATTGTGAGTATAACTCCTTCTACTTTGAAAATTGGCAGAAAAGTGAAAACACCGGTACGTTTAACGGAAAAAGATTACAAGAAAATGCATAAAAACCGATTGAATAGATTACCAAATCATTGTGCTGTAACTTTGCCAGAATATGCTACACAAGCGGAATTAGGTGAAGAAAGTAAAAACATGGGATTTGGATATTTTGATGAAGAAGGAAATCTGACTCATCATGTCTGGATGTATGGAAAAGGTAAGGAACAAGGTCCGTTTTGGATACAATGGTTAGCATACGAAAATTTGGATCAGTTGATGGATCTGCTGGCACTTCTAAAGAGTTTCGAGGAACAAATTATAATGATCAGAATGGTGGAACCAACTTTTATCCAGATGCAGGATTTCATTGAAAAACCATATCAAGTGAAAGCAATGACAAGAAAAGCTGAGAATCAGAATTTGATATATTCTACTGCATATTGGCAGTTAAGGATTTTGAATCTGCAAAAGTGTATGAAGAAGACACATTTGAATTGTGATGATTTAAGCTTCAACCTTCAACTTTCCGATCCAATTGGAAAATATATAGCAGAAGATGTAAAATGGAAAGGAATTGCCGGTGATTATGTAGTTACTTTGGGAAAAGATTCTTCTGCAAAAAAGGGAAAACAAAAAGATCTTCCAACTTTAAAAGCATCTGTTGGTGCTTTTACCAGAATGTGGTTTGGTATTACTCAAGCAAGTACACTTGTTCATTCTGATGGAATTGAAGCACCAGAAGAGCTGCTGAAGAAACTGGATAAGGCATTTCTTCTACCTCAGGCTCATGTTGATTGGGGCTTTTAAAAAACCTTCGCGAGGTTGTGAAACTTTCAAAACCTCTCGATCTTGCGAATGGTTGCGCTTAATAGGATAGAATTATGAAACTAGAATTTGTAACTACAGTTGATAGAACAGATCTGATCGAAAAAGGTGATAAAATTATTGAACAGGTTTGGCCAGAATTCATGTTGCATGATGCTGTTGCCAACGAGTATTTCTTTCAGCTGTATTCTGATTTCCCTGAATATCAGTACTGGCTGTTGGATGGTGAAGAAATTGTAGGAACTGGTAATTGTATTCCGATATCCTGGACAGGAGAACTTGCTGATCTCCCTGATGAAGGCTGGGACTGGGCTTTAGAGAAAGGATTTAATGATCTGAAAGCTGGGCTTGAGCCGAACTTGCTTTGTGCTCTTTCCATCACGATTAACCCGAAGTATCAAGGGAAAGGAATCAGCAAGGAAATGATACGGTCAATGGTTCAGATCGGAATAAAAAGTAAGCTTGAGAAACTGATAATTCCAGTACGTCCTACTTTAAAAAAAGAGTTTCAGCAACTTCCTATGGATGATTATATTCAAAAAAGAGACGGTAGTCAGTTGTTTGATCCTTGGTTACGTGTTCATGAAAAAATGGGTGGAAAGATTATTCAAGTTTGCTCAAAAGCAATGGATATTCGCGGAACTATTCAGGACTGGAAGGACTGGACAGGATTGGATTTTCCTAAAACTGGAAGTTACGAGATTGAAGGTGCTTTAAAACCTATAAATATTGATCTGGAAAAGGACGAAGGGATATACATTGAACCAAATGTATGGATTGCTCATCAACTGTAACTTAAACATTACGAAAAGGATAAAGAGATTTTATTATGAATACAAAAAAGTATACTGAAGCAAATCGCAAGGCATGGAATCAGGTGATGCCGTATCACAAGAAAGCTATGGATAAAAAATGGGATACAATGTATGCATATCCAAACTTTGTTTATCAGAAGAATCCTGAACTTGGTGAATTAGAAAAGATTGGATTCAAAGGTAAAAACATAGCACACCTAAGTTGTAATAACGGTATTGAATTAATGTCGTTAAAACGTTTAGGTGCAAACTATTGTGTTGGTTTCGATATCAGTGATAATGCAATTGATGAAGCAAAAAAGAGAGCAGCTAAATTCAAGATCGATTGCGAATTCATCCGTACAGATGTGCTGGAAATCTCTGAAAAATTTCATGGAAAATTCAACCTGGTCTATATTACCATTGGCGCTTTAAGTTGGATTCCAGACAAAAAAAATATTTTGAAAAAGCATCCAACTTGCTTGTTGATGGTGGTCAACTCTTCATTTATGAACATCATCCATTTGGAAGTATTTTTCCTTATGATGATGAATTTGATGGAGAACTTAAGGTTATTCATAAATACTTCGATAAAGAAGTTTGGGAAGAATTCTGTGGAATTGATTATTACGGAGGAGCTTGTTACAAATCATCTCCTTCTTATGAATTTCCTTATACATTTGGAGAACTTCTTACACTGATTGCAGAATGTGGATTCAGCCTGCAGAAATTGCATGAATATCCAGATGATATAGCTCTTTGCAGAGACTACATGAAAAATATTGAGATTAAATTGCCGCTCAGCTATATACTTGTAGCGAAGAAATGATGATCTTCCAAACAAAGCGTTTATCAGTAAGAAAAGCTGTAACATCTGATGTGGAAATGTATTTAACTTTATGGAATAGTAGTGAAGTGATGCGAGATGTTGGATTCCCAAAAGGTTTGCAAATAACATCTGAAAGAATCTGTAAACAGATCGAGAATCATAATGAAACTGAATTCGATCAAACATTAGTGGTCATCGAAAAAGAAAGCGAAAAGAAGATTGGAGAATGTAAGATAGGTCTGCCAAATGAAAAGGGAATATCTTGTCCTGATTTCAAGTTCTTGCCTGAATATTGGGGAAATGGATTTGGGAATGAAATCATTTCTGGCTTGTGTAAATATACTTTTAGTAAAACTAGAGCCCAGATCATCGAAACATCTCCAAACGTTAACAATGTTGCATCCCAAAAAATGGGGAAAACTGCAGGTGGAAGAGAAATTAGAAGATTTGTATATCATCTCCCAACTGAAATGCAGCATTATACTAAAGATTTGCATGGCATTATTTACCACATCTGCAAAAAGGATTGGCTGGAGCAGAACATGAGAATTAAAAAAATAACGAAGAGAAAAGAGAAAAGTAGGATTTGTAAGCAGATCATCGAAGCTTTACCCAACTGGTTTGGTTTAGAATCTGCAAATATAGAATATATCGAGAACTCTGCAGATACAGAATTTTATGTAGCTTATATGTTCGAAAAAGAAGTAGGTTTCTTCTCAATAACTTCTCACTTCCCTCAAACAAGTGAAATATATGTTTGTGGAATCTTACCGGATTTTCATCGTTTGGGAATTGGAAGAAAACTCCTACGTGCTGTTGAAGATAATTTGCAAAAGAAGAAGAAGAAATTCCTAACAGTGAAAACTCTCAGCTCATCTCATCCCGATAAAGGTTATTCAAAAACAAGAGAGTTTTACAAAGCTTGTGGATTCCATCCAGTTGAGGAATTTAAAGAATTATGGAGTATAGAACATCCTTGTCTTTTTTTGGTGAAAGCATTATGAATATAGAACTTTAGCCTTTTTACAATGGAAATATTAGTACATCGAAATTTTATATTTGTTTTGGGTTTGCAGAAATAGATAATAAATTGATAACAATATCAGCCTTGATCTTAATATGTGATCTATCTTTAAGTATTTGAACACTTTAAGTGTATATTGTTTACTGTATGAACTGTAGACACAAAAGAAGTAATTGTTTACAATCTGTCCGCTGGCGGACAGAGGTGTGCTTTTGCGGACAGAATAAAAGATGTAGAAATTTAGTAACGGCAACTAAAATGGACAGTTAGCGCATTGGTACGTATATTGCAATAATAAATAGAATAAATATTAAGGAAATGAAATGAAAATTAGTGTTTGTGGTATCGCTTGTGGAAAATGCCCTAGAATGCAAAAGGGAATTTGCCCTAATGGAGAAGAAGGATGTACACCAAATTTAACAGGACCCTGTAAGATTAAGCATTGTGCAGTCGAGAAGAAGGTTAGATACTGTTTTGAATGTAAGGAATTCCCTTGTGAACTTACAAAGATTGGACCACTAAATTATGGGTATTGCCAGTATATTTCTGGCAAAAATTAAAGGAGAATAAATGGAAAGAATAACAATGATGATCATATTAGCAATTATAATAGTGATAGGTTTAATTATAGCAATCATATC
>CAXCCM010000132.1:0-5164 GCA_963981005.1 uncultured bacterium
CTTCACTTCCTGGTGGCAGATCAAAAGGTACAGATTGAAATAGACCACATCTTCCCATCTTTGCTAATTTATCAATATTGGGAATATTCGCAGCTTGAAGCGGAGTTCTATCCCCTAGTTTTTCAATTGGAGGATCAGCCATCCCGTCACCTAAAATAATTATATACTTCATAGTTTATCTTTATACTTCTTATTCCTATTTTTTTCTTTATGTATTTCTCTACAAAGTCTTTCTACTTCACGGAAATTCACTTTTCCGCTACCCATCATTGGAATATTCTCAAATATATGAAATTCTCTTGGGATAGCTATAGCAGGCAGATCACCAGCCATTTTCTTAAGAATTTTTTTAGTATCTATCGCACCTGTGGTAATTGCTGCAACTACGTCTGCTCCTTTAGTTGGGTTAGGAACATCTACTACACAACAAATAACTTCATCTGGAAGATATTTATTTAATACTTCTTCTACTTTAACCAACGATATCATCTCTCCACCAACTTTCACAAATCGTTTTAAACGTCCCTTATGCCAGATGTATCCATCTTCATCAACTAGCCCCATATCACCGGTATCATACCAACCTTTATGGATGCGTAAGGATGTCTCTTCTAAATCACCCAGATATCCCTTCATGACCATATCACCTTTCACCAGGATCTTTCCAACAGAATTTACAGGTAATTCCTCATCTGTATCAATATGCAATATTTTTACTTCAACATTAGGAATTGGTTTTCCCACACTTCCTACTCTATTTTCTGTAGGTGTATTTATTGATATAGCTGGACTTGTTTCGGTGGTTCCATATGCGTTCAAAATGGTAAGATCATGCTTCTTTAAAAAGCCATCAAAAATTTGATTTGTTAATGTATCTGCACCAGAGATTGCTATTCTCATAGAATCAAAATCACCTTTTGCAGATTTTTTTAAGTAGCCATAATAAAAACTTGGTGTACCAGCCATCAACGTTACTTTATATTGCTTAACCAATCCACAAACAATTTTATAATCAAGCGGATTTGGGTATGCTACTATCGAGCACCCTAAAGTTATAGGCAACCAGTAGTTTGCAGTTATTCCAAATACATGAAAAAGTGGTAAATTTGCAATAAAAACATCATCTGAGCCTAAACTCATAATTTTAGGAATTCCAACTAAATTATGTTCTATATTTTTATGGGTTAATTGAACTGCTTTTGGTTCTTTTTCACTACCGCTTGTAAAAAGAATTACGGCTGTTTCATCATCCGAACCATGATGAATAGATTTCAAAATACTTTTTATAGAGAGTTTGGAACGAATGAGAGCCGGAATTTTGTCTGTAAGAGAAACTGATTTTACAATATCCTCTAAAAACACCATTCCTTCAATAGGATCCATCTTGATCTTTTCTAATAATTTTTTACTTGTAATTATTGTTTGGAAACTACATTTTTCTTGAGCATAAACAGAGTTCTCTGTAGCACCTGTGGCATAGTTTATCATTACAGGTATCTTCCCTGACATAAGAATTCCTAAATTTGCTAGCATGCAACCAGCAGATGTTGGCACCATTAATCCTACATATTTGCTGTTAATTTTCTTAAATTTCTTTGCCAATATTAATGAAACAATTAGCATTCTTTCGTAAGCAATATCTTTTCCTGTTGCTATGTCATGAACAGATATTTTCTTACTAAAATTTTTTGCAGTTTCAACAAATTTCTGATGTAATTGCATTTTCCCTCCTAATAATTGATTAATAATTCTTTATCAAATATTTTTTGAATTCCTCATAGTTGTTCATCACTTTATCATACGATTCTTTTTTTTCTTCCAATCCTTCCAGACTTTTTGGGAGTTTTGGATCAAAATTTAAAATATCTACTATCTGTTCCGGAAATTTAGCTGGATGAGCAGTTTCCAATGAAATACAGAGTTGATTCTTATCATCAAATTCCGGATATTCCTGCAAAAATCTTTGCAAGCCAGCCCAACCAACAGAACCATGAGGTTCTAATAATAATTTGTGCTTTTTATATGCTTCAGCAATCATCTGTCGTGTCTCTTCATCAGTAATACTCGTTGAGTAAACATCTTGTCGTAATTTATTCATATTTGGTATTTTACTAATTTCTCCGGTCTCATCCATAACTCCATCATAGAGCGCAATTAGGCGCGAAACATTGCTCGGATGTCCAACATTCATTGCACTGGAAAGGCAATTTTTAGATGGCTCGATCTTATCATAACTTCCTGTATTTACAAATTTTGGAAATTCATCGTTTTCATTAGTTGCAATTATGAATTTCTTTATTGGAAGTCCCATCTTTTTGGCTAGCATTCCACCCATCATATCTCCAAAATTACCTGATGGAACGGAGAATACAACCTCTTCATCTTCACTTTTCTTTAGATGTGCAAATGAATAAAAATAGTATACTATCTGTGGGATCAATCTTCCAATATTTATTGAGTTTGCTGAGGATAGGTTCAAATAATCTAATTCACTATCAGAAAACGCATCTTTTACTAAGTATTGGCAATCATCGAATTTAGCATCAAGACCAAGTATCTGAATGTTCTTACCTAAAGTTGTCATTTGTTTTCGTTGCCGATTTGTAACTTCAGCTTCTGGGAACAATACCACAACCTTAATATTATCTAAACCATAAAATGCGTTTGCAATAGCACTGCCTGTATCACCAGAAGTTGCAGTTAGAATTAATAATTCGCGATTTTCTTTATCGAGATAATATTGCATTAATCTACCCATCATTCTTGCAGCAAAATCCTTAAAAGATGCTGTAGGCCCCTGATCTAATCGTATCACATATTTTCTATCATAAATATTTTCCAGCGGGACATCATAATTGTAGGCATCTTTTGTAATTGCCTTCAGATCTTCATCTAAGATCTGATCATGCAAGAATTTTCTTCCAACTTCAAAAGCGATTTCATGATATTCCATTTGTGAGAATTTGCCAATTTCTTTTTTTGTAAATGTTGGAATAACCTCCGGCATATAAAGACCTTTATCCGGAGCCAAGCCCTTTAATAATGCACTTTTAAAATCAACCTTTTCTGCTTTTAAATTGGTTGAGTAGAATTTAATGTTCTTCATTTTATTTTTCCTAATATTTTATTTTTTATTATATCTATTTGGGTCTGCAAAAAAATCCATAACATAGCATTTGGTTAAAAATTCAGCAGAATGGATTATTCCTTCTGGAATGTAATAGCGATCACCTTTAGTGTATATTTTTGTTTCACCATCAATAGTAAATCTCATCTTACCTTCTAGCACCATTCCCCATTGTGCACAATGAGAGTGATCCGGAATTTTCCCGATTGGTTCTAGTTCGAAGAACACAGCAGATATTGTATCATCCTGCATCAACCAGCCTCGAACACCTTCCAAAGCAATTTCAATTTCCGGTAAATTCTTTATCATCTCAGGATAAATATCTTTATTCATAATTAATCTCCTTTTATAGTATCTTTTTTTCTAGTGACTTTGTGCCTCTATGTTGAAAAAATCTAATCAAAACAATCCTTTGGCATATCCACCATCAACTTTTAATGAGACACCTGTTATGTAACCTGCTCCCTCTGAGGTTAAAAAAGCAACTGATTGAGCAAACTCCTCTGTTGATCCAATTCTTCTCATTGGAATATCAGATTCCAATTTTTTATAAAATTGTTCTTTTGTTGTTTCATTATTTGCTGCAAATGATTGAGCTAATTTTTCTACTCTTTGTGTTTTAGTATATCCAGGGCATATCGCATTTACAGTTATCCCATCAACAGCAACGTTATTAGAGAGACTCTTCATAAAACCAATCACTCCTGTTCTGGCCGTATTAGATAAGATGAGATTATCGATAGGCTGCTTTACAGAAACAGAAGTTATCATTACAATCCTGCCCCACTTTTTTAATTTCATTAGCGGAACCGCTTTTTTACAAAGTGAGATTGTGCTTAATAGATTTAACTCAATTGCCTTGCGATAATCTTCAATATTAAAATCTCCAAAACTACCAGCAGGAGGCCCTCCAGCATTTGTAATGAGAATATCTAAAGAACCATAATTCTTTTGAATTGAATCTATCATCTTTGTTACTTCAACCTCATCTGTAACATCACAAGTGATAGTGTGAACAGTACTATTTGTTTTCTTTGCAATTTGTACTTTTGCTTTCTTTAAGGATTCAGGATCTCTTGAACAAATGATAACTATCGCACCTTCGGAAGCTAATTGTGTTGCTACAGCTTTTCCTAAACCTTTACTCGCAGCTGTTACAAGAGCAATCTTATTTTTTATTTTCAAATCCATCTACTATTCCTAAATTTGTGTTTTTACACACTCGGCTAATCTTTTAACGGCTTCTGCAATTTGTTTTTTAGAAGCAAAAGAAAAGTTGATCCGCATATGATTTGTACTGGCATTTTCACCATAGAATACTTCACCCGGAACAAAGGCAACCTTATATTTAATTGCTTCATAAAATAAATTCATTGTATCTATCTGCTTTGGAAGCGATACCCACAAAAATAATCCACCTTCCGGTTTGGTCCATTCTACTCCCCATTCACTTGGAAAATACGTTTCCATAGATTGTAAGAACACATTAAGTTTTTCGCTGTAATATAATTTGCATTTTCCCATATGTGCATCATAATCCATTTCTGTTAAGAAAGCTGTACACAGATCCTGATTGTATTTAGGAGTATTTAGAACGTTACCACCTTTTATGTTGCCCATTTTTTCTATGACTTCTTTTGCACCAATACTAAAACCAACCCTTATACCAGGACAGAATATTTTTGAGAATGTATAAAGCCCAATAACATTAGATCCACCTTTCTTTTGATCTAAAGAAAATATTGAAGGAATAGATTCCCCGTGATAACGAAGATCACGGTATGGGCTATCTTCTATAATTGGAATATCAAACTCATAACTAATATCAAGAAGCGCTTCACGCTTTGCAAGGCTTGTTGTGATACCTGTTGGATTTTGGAAATCTGGAACAACATAAATAAACTTTGGTTTTACATCCATCTCATTAAGTCTTTTTTTATATTCGTTTACATTAGGTCCATCAGCTTCTATATCAATTCCAATTATCTTTGGATTCTGCATTTGAAAAGCAACTATTGCACCTGCAAAAGTTGGACG
>CAXCCM010000133.1:0-5151 GCA_963981005.1 uncultured bacterium
AGTATGTCAAAACATCCATTTGTAAAAACGATTGTTTTAGATTGCTCTTTTAGCTTTCTACTTATGTCTGTAATTTCTTCCCATGTTTTTAATTTGTTATTCATTTTACCGGATATCTCCCATCAAAACAAGCATAACAATAATTCTCTGGTTTTGTTACTGCTTTCTCTAACTGTTCTGTTGTAATATATTTAAGAGAGTCGGCACCAATATATTCTTGTATCTCTTTAACTGATTTATTATTAGCTATCAACTCTTCTCTGGTTGGTGTATCAATTCCGTAAAAACAAGAATTCATAACTGCAGGAGAACCAATACGAAGGTGGATCTCTTTTGCTCCAGCTTTACGTACTAACTTTACGATTTTTTTAAGTGTGGTTCCTCTAACAATTGAATCATCTACAAGTGTTACAATTTTATCATTGAAAAAATTAGGTAATGGATTGAATTTCTGATATACGCTTTCATCACGTATTGTTTGTTCGGGTTTAATGAATGTTCTTCCTACATAATGATTTCTTATTAATCCCATTTCATATGGTTTTTTCTTATATTTAGCATAACCAAGTGCAATAAAGTTTGAGGAATCGGGAACAGGAACAACTACATCAGGGTCCACATCATCATTCTCTGCAATTATTGCACCGATCTTTTCTCTTACTTCAAATACGTTTTCTTCAAAGATCACACTATCTGGTCTAGAAAAATAGATGTGCTCAAAAATACAGTGTTTATTTGTATTTGTTGTTCGATAATCATTTGGATTATTTTTAATATTTGCTATTCCATCATCATTCACAACAATGATTTCAGCTGGATCAACTTCTTTTATCCAATCCATGTAAAGAATATCAAGAGCACAGCTTTCGGAAGCTACAACAACAGCATCATCTTTAGTTTTACCATAACTCATTGGCCTAAAACCATAAGCATCACGGAAGAGATACATTTCTGTTTTTGTAGCAAGAATTGTTGAAAATGCTCCCTTAACATATTTCATTAATTTTCTAATAGCATCTGGAATTGTATAGTTTTCACGTTCTACATGATAAACAATATATTTAAGAATAAGTTCACCATCATTTCCGCTAGCAAAATATACACCTTTTTCTTCTAGCCATGTTCTGATCTCTTTATAGTTTATTATGTCTCCATTGCTAGAGAGAGCATAAGATGGACCCGAAAGAGTTTCTACTATATGAGGTTGGGAATTATATACCGATGAAGCTCCACGAGTAGGATAACGAACATGCCCAATAGCAATATTGCCTTCTAAGATCTTGATTTTTTCTGGAGTGAAAACATCTTTCACTAATCCCATCTTTTTTCGAAGCTTAATAGTTGTTCCATTATTAACAGCCATCCCGCAACTTTCCTGACCACGATGCTGTTCAGCAAAAAGTCCTAGAGTTGCCATATTGGCTGCATTTTCATTCCCAAAAATTCCGATGATCCCGCACATTTATTGCTCCAGATTATTTTTTCTTAAAACTGATTTTGTTCTCGTTTCCGTTTATAAGTCTCTGAATATTAGATTTGTGTCTGATGGTTATGAAAAATGCAATAACAAATGTGAAAATAAGGAATTCCAGCTCTTCAAAAGAATTTAAAAGATTAATTGTTAGTTCTGCTGAAAACAGTGTAAGAGCAGCCAATATTGAACCGAGAGATACAAATTTACTCTGCCATACTGCAACAATGAATACAAATAATGCTATTGCTATAGGAATTGGAACAAGTGCAATAAAAACTCCAGCTGAAGTTGCTACTCCCTTACCACCTTTGAATTTAAGGAAGATAGTAAATATATGACCAATTATGGCAAATAGTCCTGTGAAAATTATTATTAGATCGGTTGGTTCTGGAATAATAAGCCTAGCAATACTCACAGCTAGAAAACCCTTACCGATATCAATTACCAGAGTGAATACACCAACTTTTGTTCCGAGTATTCTTAAGGCATTTGTCGCACCTACATTCCCACTTCCAAAATCTCTGATATCTATTCCTTTTATAAGTTTTCCCATGATGTAACTTGTAGGGATACTTCCTAAAATATAAGCTGCAAAAAGAGCAATTATTATATTCATTTTTCCTTCTCTCTACTTCTAAAGATCGTTTTTATTGAGGCTCCACTAAATTTAAATTCATCACGCAATTGGTTATGTAGATATCTTCTGTAATGGGTTGTGATGAGCTTTGCATTATTACAGAAGAATACAAATGTTGGTGGTTGAGTTTTAACTTGAGAACAATAATAGATCATGGAATGTTTTCCACTTGAGTGTGATGGAGGAAATTTGGTTGTAACTTTTTGCAGAAATTTATTAAGCTGGCTTGTGGGGATTCGCTTTTTACTCTCTTCATCAACTTCAAGCAGTAACTCATAAATTTTATGTGCCCTTTGCCCTGTTAATGCAGAAATGAATATAACAGGTGCAAATTCTACAAACTTCAATTCACTCTTGATCTTCTCTATGTATTTTCCAATAGTTGAATTATCTTTTTCAATTAAATCCCATTTATTATAAATAAGAATTATTTCTTTATAATTTCTTGCAGCATAGGAAGCTATTCGCTGATCTTGCGTAGAAATATCATCGTTTGCATCAAGAAGCAATAGCACAATATCAGCACGATTTATGCTCTCTATCGTTCGCATTGTACTAAAGTATTCAACACCATATTTAATACGCTTTTTACGTCTTAATCCGGCAGTATCAATAAATGTGAATTTTTTACCTTTATATGTTAGATTTAGGTCAATTGAATCTCTTGTTGTGCCGGGAATATCAGTTACTATATTTCCCTCTTTGCCAGACAAACGGTTTACTAATGATGATTTACCAACATTTGGTTTACCAACAATAGCTACTTTTATTACATCTTCTTCTTCAATTTCATTTGATGCAAGTGTATCAATATTTTTTACAACTTCATCCAAAAAGTTTCCTGTGTTCCTACCATGAATTGCAGCTATTGGGAATGGATCCCCAAAACCCAGTTGTAGAAATTCATAAACTTCAAGTTCGTCTTTTTCGTTATCTGCTTTATTGGCTACTAGCAAAACTTTTTCTCGATGTGGAGATAATATCTTAGCTACTTCCATATCAATTGCGGTTGTACCGGTTTTTGTATCTACAACAAATAGGATGAAATCTGCTTCTTCTATTGCTATCTCTGCTTGAAATTTAACGGCCTTATCAATACTATTACTCGATTTTGGAATAATGCCACCAGTATCTACAACAACAAAATTGTGTCCGCTCCATTCTGCTTCTTCGTACTTTCGATCTCTAGTTACACCTTCTTCGAAATCTACGATAGCACTACGCTTTCGACATATCCGGTTAAATAGCGTCGATTTCCCTACATTTGGTCT
This sequence comes from uncultured bacterium, assembly GCA_963981005.1. Lineage (GTDB taxonomy): Bacteria > Cloacimonadota > Cloacimonadia > Cloacimonadales > TCS61 > Tenebribacter. The sequence continues at coordinate 3,383 of CAXCCM010000133.1, forward strand.
GCCAACGATTGCTACAATGCTTTTTCTCATAAATTATTATTACCTTTTTTTCTCTTTAAATTTATTTGTCAATCTTTGCTCAAAGCCTAATCTGTCAAATGAAATGATATAACGAATTTAAATATATAGCATTAAATCAATTATAATTTGAAAGCCCTTGACACAATAGCAAGTAGGAAATTTTTCAACTACAATAAAATATAAATTCAGGAGGCAATATGTTAAGTAAGAACATCATCGAGAAAGTGATAGATAAAGCACTTTCAAATGGTGCAGATTTTGCTGAATTGTTTGTTGAGAACACATTTAATTCAACAATTGCATTTAACGATAGCAAGACAAAGCAGAATGTTGTTGGAAACGATTACGGCGCTGGAGTGAGAGTGTTTTATGGTCACACGGCGATCTATGCTTATACAAATGATCTAAGTGAAGAAGCACTTCTAAATGCAGCTGATGCAATTAGTAAAGCAGCAAAAGGTGGGAACATAATCGCATCTATAGATCTCACTAAGAAAGAGATGGATAACATTCATCCTATTGAAATTCCAAATAATACAATTACAAAAAAAGATAAAATTGATTTTATTAAAAAAGTTAATGAAGCTTCACGCGGATATAGCGGTCAGATAAGCCAGGTTGATATTAGATTTACAGAGAAAAATCAGCATGTGATGATAGCTAATAGTGAAGGCTTATTGGTTGAGGATAACAGAAATTATTCAAGAGTTTATACATCTTCTATTGCCTCTAACGGAACCGAAAAGCAGGTAGGTGGAGAGGGCCCCGGTAGATTTGCAGGTTATGAATTTTTTAAATCAATTGATCCGGTAGAACTTGGTAAAGAGACTGCCAGAGTTGCAGTTACAATGTTGAATGCAGATTATGCTCCAAGTGGAAAATACCCAGTTGTTATTGATAACGGATTTGGTGGAGTTATTTTCCATGAAGCGTGTGGTCACTCTTTAGAAACAACTGCAGTAGCAAAAGGTGCTTCAGTATTTGCCGGAAAAATGGGTGAAAAGATAGCATTTGATGGACTTACTGCAATTGATGATGGAACTATGCCAAACGAGTGGGGAAGTGAGAACATCGATGATGAAGGAATGGAAACAAAGAGAACTGTTCTGATAGAAAATGGAATCCTAAAATCATACATGGTCGACAAAATGGGAAGCATTAAAACAGGTTTTGCAAGAACAGGAAGTGGTAGAAGACAATCTTATCGGTTCGCTCCTGCAAGTCGCATGAGAAATACTTATATTGCTAATGGTAATGATAAATTTGATGAAATGATCGCTTCTATAGATGAAGGTGTTTATGCAGCTAAAATGGGTGGCGGTTCTGTAAGCCCGGGTACTGGTGATTTTAATTTTTCAGTTGGAGAAGGTTACATGATAAGAAATGGAAAAATTGCTGAACCGGTAAGAGGTGCAACACTTATTGGTAATGGAGCTGATGCTCTGTTAAAAGTAAGTATGATCTCTGATAATATGGCAATGGCTCAGGGCATGTGTGGCTCAGTAAGTGGTAGCATTCCTACAAATGTGGGTCAACCAGCCATCAAAATCGACGAGATAATTGTTGGTGGAAGAAATTAAAAGGAGGAGCGGAAATGTATACTAAAGAATTCCAGACTATATTTAATTATGCAAAAGATAAAGTAGATGAAACAGAAATTCTGCTCTCAGCAGGTAACTCTTTTTCAGTTAGGATTAATGAGCAAAATGTAGAATCGTTCAATTATGCTGATTCAAAAGGTATTGGTG
>CAXCCM010000134.1:0-5027 GCA_963981005.1 uncultured bacterium
TTAGTCATAAGATTCCCTTATCTTATCATGTTGCTATAACAACCTTGTTTTTACCTTGAGATTTACCCTTATACATAGCCTTGTCAGCTTGTTTAATCAAATCATTAATAGATACTTCTTCATTTGTATAATCACAAACTCCTATTGTAGCAGTTAGAGAGATCTCTTTATCTTTAAATGTTATCGGAAATTTTGCAATTTGTTGTAGAATTAATTTTGTTACATGTAGGGCACCTTTAGCATCAGTTTGAGGAAGCAGTAAAACAAATTCCTCTCCACCATATCTGCCAACAGCATCTTGCTTCCTAACTAGGTCTACCATCAAATCTGATATTTGTTTTAGAACAAAATCTCCGCATTCATGCCCGTATTTATCATTAATATTCTTAAAATTATCCAAATCTATCATTGCAATTGTAAAAACTTCTTTAGAACGTTGAAACTTAAGTTTTTCATATTCTATTTTTTCTAGTATTGCACGTCTGTTTGGAAGCTGAGTTAGTGAATCTGTTCTGGCAAGTGTATGTAATCTTGTATTAGATTTCCTTAACTCTTTTTTAATACGTTTTAGTTCTGTCATATCAACAGATAAATTATAAAGTTCCTGTTTTCCAAAGATATTTTCATGTTTATGAAAACTTGTTAAAACATTCAATTGAGATTTATTTTTATGAAGATACTCTATTTCACCAGGTTTGATCTCAATATTACTCTCATAAAATCTATCAATATTTTTCTTAAATTTTACAAAAGTGGAACTTGGAACTATCAGCTCTTCGATCTTTCTACCCATTGCTTTGCTATTTTTGTACCCATACATTTTTTCTGATGCGCGATTCCAATACGTTACACTGTGATCTTTATCTACAGCATAAATCGCGATGCCTGGCACATTATATACAATATTTTCAAACTTTTTTTCATATTGAAGTAACTTATGGTCAAGATCCATCCACTCATCGAGATCTTCCTTATATTCCTTAAACCTTCTGTTAGTAAATATTATTAAACCAATAGATAAAATGAAGAAAACAATAAGAAACTCAATTACGAGTTTATACTTAAAAAACCCATAAGTTCCCATCATATGATTTGCAACATTAAATATTTTTAATAAAGTAAAAACAACAATAATAGATATTAGAATTACAATAAGTTCTACAGGTGCTTTCCTTTTCGTTAAAAAAGAACCTTTTAAATTTTTGCTATTAATAATTTTATTATTGATCTTATCCTCCTTTGCTACAGTTATAATTACAATTCATCATACGTTATAACTTTATTCTTACCTAATTCTTTTGCTTTATATAATGCCTTATCAGCATTTGTAATACAATTATCATAGCTGCAAATTCCGGAATACTCAGAAACACCAAAAGTCATTGAAAGTTTAATTATCTTCTCATCAAAAATAAATACTCTCTCACAAATTTTAGTCCTTAATTTATCACCTAATAATTTGCCTCCCGCTATGTTCGTCTGTGGTAAGATAATTAGGAATTCATCTCCACCCCAACGTCCTACAACGTCTTGCTTGCGAAGTGATTGCGTCATAAGCTTAGCCAACTCAACAAGAACAAAGTCACCAGCATCATGTCCAAATGTATCATTGATCTGTTTATAATCATCAATGTCAGATAGTATAATAGAGAAATTCTCTTTATTTCTTCCAAACCTGCTTATCTCATACTCTAAACTCTCTGTTAATGCTCTTCTGTTTGCCAATTCAGTTAATGGGTCTGCACGTGATAGTTTTTCCAATTTAACATAAGCATCCTGCAATTTTTTTTCATTAGCTTTACGTTCGGTTACGTTTCTCATAGAAACAAATAGAGCATTTGAATCGTTCCATTCAATTATTGATATAAGCATTTCAAAAGAAAGAACATCACCATTATTTGTAATGTGCTTACGGATCGAGACATTATCTTGAAAAGATTGAACATTTAGTATTTCCTCTCTTGAAGATATTTCATCTTCATCTTCAAAAAGATTTTCGAAAATTGTACTAATTAATTCATTTCTGTTCAATTGGAAAAACTGTGATGCTATCATATTTGCCTCCATGATCGCTCCTGTTTCACAGTTAACTATGAGATTTGCATCAATAGCATTCTGAAAAATACTTTCGAAATTCATTAATTTAAGTTCTTATTAGGAAATCTCACTTCCCTCTTTCACATCTTTGTCAGGATGTAAAATAGAAAGCTTTCCATCTTCTTCTGCAGCCAAAATCATCGCTTGAGATTCAATCCCCATTACTTTTCTTGGCTTTAAATTTATCAGCATTGGAACCTTCTTACCAATAAGTTCTTCTGGTTGGTAGTTTTTGCCAATACCAGCTATTACTGTTCTCTCTTCCCCACCTATATTCACTTTTAATTTGAGTAGTTTATTAGACTTTTTTACTTTCTCAGCTTCTAATATTTTTACAATTCTGAATTCAAGCTTCATAAAATCTTCATACTCGATTTCTGGTTTATGTTCAATAATTACTTCTTCTTTAATACTATCTTGTTGTTTTTTCTTCAGAATCTCTAACTGCTCAGCAACCTCTTTTTCTTCGATCTTTCTAAATAATCTTTCAATATTTGTTATTGAATATTCCGCAGAATTTTTTACTAAATCATTCCAAGCAATTACACTCCCTTTATTTATCATGTCATGTAAGATCTTCATACTCTTAGGAATCACAGGAGATGCAACGATAGAGAGAACTCGCAATATTTCTAAACAAACATATAAAGTTTCAGAAGCTTTATCTCTATCTTCTTTAATCTTTTTCCAGGGTTGCGTCTCATCGAAGTATTTATTACCTATTCTGGCAATATTCATAAATTGCTTAGTTGCTTTCCTGACATTATAATTAGAATATGATTTACCTACTTCTAAAGCAAGATCATGCACTTCATTCAGTGTTTTCTGAGATAATTCTGAAATTGCTTTTGGTTGCTTTATCAAACCATCAAAATACTTATTTGCAAATACACATGTCCTGTTTGCCAAATTACCTAAAACATTGTTAAGCTCTGAGTTTATACGCATTTTGAAATCTTCCCAACTGAAATCACTATCTTTTGTTTCAGGAGCGTTTACAGCCAGAACATATCGCAAATATTCACCATCAAAATACTTTAAATAGTCTTCCACCCAAACTGTCCAATCTCTACTAGTAGACATCTTTTGTCCTTCTAAATTTAAGAATTCATTAGCCGGAACATTATGAGGTAGAACAAAATTTTCTTTCTGTTTAGAAAGCATTGCAGGCCAAATTATAGCATGAAATGGAATGTTGTCCTTTCCTAAAAAGTGTATCATTTTAGTCTCTTCGTTAAGCCAGTAATCTTTCCATTTATCAGGTTCACCAATTCTTTCTGCCCATTCTTTAGTAGAAGAAAGATATCCAATTGGTGCATCAAACCACACATAGAGAACTTTCCCTTCAGTATTTTCAAGTGGAATAGGAACTCCCCAATTCAAGTCACGAGTTATTCCTCGAGCTTGCAAACCTTCATTTAGCCAACTCAGAACAAAATTCTTAACGTTATCTTTCCAATATGTTTTTGTATCTAACCAATCACGTAACTCTTTTTCAAATTTTGGAAGATCAAGATACCAATGTATTGTATCTTTTATAATTGGAATCTCACCAGATAATTTGCTTTTGGGCTCTATAAGATCCATTGCATCAATTAGTTTGCCACAACTATCACATTGATCACCTCTGGCTCCATCTGCTTTACAAAATGGACAGATCCCTTCAACATATCTATCCGATAAAAATCGATTTTGTTTCTCATCATAAAATTGTTTAAGATTTTTTTTGGTTATATATCCTGCATCATACAAATTTGTAAAAAAATCTTGAGAATCCTTTATGTGATTTGGATGTGAAGTTCCCGAAAAGTTATCTAACTGTATGTTTAGCCCTTCAAGATCTGCTCTCATGCTTTTATTAAATTTATCTACAATATCTTTTGGTGACACATTTTCTTCTTCTGCCTTAAGTGAGATTGGAGTTCCATAATCATCCGATCCGCCAACATATAAGACATCATTTCCAATTAATCTTTGATATCTAACAAAAATATCTGCATTTAAATATGATCCAGCTATATGACCAATATGCAGTTTTCCGTTAGCATAGGTTAGTGCACTTGTTACTAAATATTTTTCCAAAATATATCTCCATATTAATATAATTTTAATTTAATCTCAAAACTAAAATATTTTAATAATGTCAAGAATTATTGATATTAGTATTATATATTATATTATTTATAAATGCATAAAACAAAAAAAACCTTCCTGTTCTACACAAACCGGAAGGTTTTTACTATCTATTTGAATAAATGGATAATTTTATTCATTATCCTCAATTTTCTCTTCTTTTTTCTGTGCAGTTTCCTCAGCATATTTATACATTTCTTCAAGTGTTGGGTATTTTTCAAAGATATCTAAAGTCTCCTGAAGTTGTGTATCCTCTCTCAGAATAACTTTATAGCGTTCAACTTCTCCGAATTTTCTACCTATAACATTACTCGTTAATTCATTCTGAAGCCAGTCATAAATACTATCTGCCTCAACTTGTTCAAATTCAATTTCCTCACCTTCTGCAAATTTTAAAAGATTCTTAATATCTTTTTCAGAAGCTAAGTAATCAAGTGCAATTTTATCTTCATGATCTAATAAGTAATCTACAGAATAATTAAAGAAAACATTCTTCCTACGAAGGTCTACACCCAGATCGGTTAAAAGAGATTGCTTGATCTCTATATCAGGCGTAATTCCACCACCACCATAAACTTTTCTACCTTTGTTTGTGTAATAGATATTTTCATGATTCTTAATATCTGCTTCTTCCTTCATTTCTTCAATTTCTTCTTTAGAGATTTCTCCATTTTTTACACGCTCGTCTTTCATTAATTTATCATTATTCTCTTTAAAGACTTCTTTATTGGGGAATAAATCTTTCATTTTTGTGTGAAGATCATTATTAGAAAATCCTTTTTTATTAGTTATTCCTA
>CAXCCM010000135.1:0-5019 GCA_963981005.1 uncultured bacterium
CCATCTTCTGCTAGAAATGTTTCAAACCCATTTCGAAAGTTGGACCCTGCAACTGCTCCAAAAACTGCAGATCCAAGCATAGCAACAGCCATGACAAAAAATGCCATTCTTTCTAAAGAAATTCCTTTTTTGGTTATAGAATATTCTTTGTTTGTCTCTTTATATTCTTTTTTACCAGGCCAAAGTGCAACACACAACAGAACTCCAGAATAAAACACAATAGATAGTCCTGCAATGAACAATCCATGAAAAGCCCAGTTATGCCCCCAATAGGCAAATCCCAATCCAAAGATCACTGTAAGCAAATAACCCACTGTTATTGAACTGCGGATTCTTTTCATGATCCTTTTTTCCATCGGGATAGCTTCGATTATCAGATAAACCAGCAGAGATGTAAATGTAACAGCAATCGCGTGGTAAAGAATAATGATCCTTCCTTCACGATCTTGTGATTGAATATCCATTCTGAGAAGTTTAATCGCAAACTCACCTACTCCCCATTCCTTCAAAGGACCAGATAGTGTTCCAAATACAGCAGAAACCATAGAAAGTATCGCCATATTCATTAAGATCAGTCCTTTATTAGTTGCGAAAAGATAATTCAATTTATCTTTTAAGTATTCCATTACCTAAACTCCTAATTAAATTTTTCTGATAAAATATTTTGATGCTGTTTTAGTCAATTATTTTTTAGCTAAAACATACTAATTATTGATAGCATCAATTATAGAAAAAAAGTTTTGTCAGTTTAATTCAATTAATCTAAATAATCTACAACAAAAAAAACCTTCCAAGATAAACTATTCTCAGAAGGTTTTAATACAACGTCTATCTTACAATTTATTTCAACAACAGCATTTTCTTTGTTGCCTGGAAGTCTGTTGCTTCAATCTTATAGAAATAAATTCCGGATGACACAGTTTTATTATTATCATCCTTTCCATTCCAAACTACAGAATGGTGACCGGATGAGATCGAAGAATTAACAAGTTGTTTCACTTTCCGACCTTTCAAATTGTAAATTTCCAAGACAACTTTTGCATCATCTCTAAGATCAAAACTTATATTAGTTTCCGGGTTAAATGGATTTGGTGAATTTTGATTCAAAGCATTTGGATTGACTACCAAATTATCTACTGAAGTAACAGAATTTAATTCAAAGGTCAGTAGAGTTGCTTGATCTTCAATAAATTCTAAATCCTCTATTATAACAGTTTCATATCCTTCTAATGAAGCTGTAACATCAAATGTTCCAACTGGCACATTATTCGTGAATAATCCTGTATTATCTGGATTTATTATCATTGTGCAGACATTTATCTCGACTTCTTCCAGGTTTGTGGGAGGATTCGCTACAACTGTTCCAACCATAACTCCTGATGGTAGCATTATCCGTCCCCAATCATTTGCATTGAAGTATGTGATCAACAGTGAGTGATCTCTAGGATCATAAGTAGGATAAACCATATAACTTCCAGCAAAAAACATTTCAGGTGGTTGAGAAAAGTCTTCATCAATTCTGTACAATCCCGGTAGATAATAACCTCCAACATAATATGTACCGACAACATCTCGTACAATGCCATCGGGTCGATCAAAGTTATTAGTCATAAGGTCTGTAACTGTAGAATCGGAAAGGCTGATAGCATGAATTATAGAAGTTCCAGGTGAATCATCTATTATTACAATTCTGTCATTTTCACTTTCCAAAAGAATTCCATTGGGTCTATTTAAACCATTTCCCTGAGCAAATATCCAATAGGATTCATCACTAATTCTAAATTTATAAATCGTATGTAATGCAGGACAAGAGATAAACAGGTGCCCAGCTTCATCTGATGTTACGCTAGACAGATAAACTCCTGCACCTGTAGGGAAAGAAACATCCACAACCAGTTGCTCTGTATCTAAATTATAACCATATAATTTACAGTTGTCACCAACACCATATATTACATCTCCTACGATATCCATTCCATCTACAAAACCTGCATCTGAGATAAAATCCTCTATAATGCCATTAGCATCAATTTGTAAAAGGGCACCGTTACCAAAATTTGAAACTAAGAGACGATCTTGCTCGTAATCTATAACAATCTTTTGCGGCAAACTAAGTTGGGTTTGGGCATGTGTAAATATTGGAATAACTACAATAACTAATAAAAATATAAACCATCTTTGTGTCTTCATAATTTTCTCCTTTTTTACTCTCTAACAAATTTCATTAAAAACGTTCTCATCACTACTCTTCTATCCAATTATTTTGTATTTTTAATTGCTGTCATAAATAGATCAAGATATTGGAAATAGAATCTTTCCTCATCATATTTATCAATTATATGCTTGGTTTTCTCGGGACTAAAAGCAACATTCAGGATTATTCTTAAAGTATAAGCAAAATATTTATCGCAATATTCAATGTTTAAATCGTTTTTTAAACTTCCATCCTGAATACCAGATTCAAAAGCACTTCTTACAAGGCTAATAACTTCATTTAGTAGATTATCAAATTCTTGATAAATAAAAGTTTTTACTTTTTCTTTATTAATTGAATTATAGTCCTCGAACATATGCAGTTTAAAATATCCAGGATTTTGCTTATAAAAATTGTAATATACTTCACCAAATGCATATATTTTATCATACCCAGTTGTTTTGGAATTCATTTCAATCTTCAGTTGTTCTACTCTTAGTTTCATTCCATTGTAATGTATAGATATAAATAGATCCTCTTTGCCTTTTACATATGTATATAATGTAGATTTACTAATACCTGCCGATTTTGCAACTTCATCAATTGAAGTGTTCTCATATCCCTTCTCAAAAAACAGACCTTTTGCTACTTCAATAATAAAGTCTCTTTTCATTTCTTTAACTTTTTCTTTCATCATATTCTTCAACCTCCCTCTTTTTGCCGTACCACTTGTTTGGTAAATCGTACCGGCGGTTTGATTGTCAAGAAATAATTATCGTAAATATTAGAAATATATTAGTTGTAGCTCATCAATACTAAGAAAATTGTGAAACAAAAAACCTTCCAGATGAAGATCTGGAAGGTTTTTGACTAATTCTCGGAAACAGAGGTTTAAGTTACTACTTCAACAACAACATTTTCTTTGTTGCTTGATAATCCTCGGTTTTAAATTTGTAGAAATAAATTCCTGAAGATACTGTTTTATTGTTATCATCTTTTCCATTCCAAACTACTGAATGCTGCCCAGCTGAGATCGAAGAATTAACTAGTTGTCTCACTTTCTGTCCCTTCATATTGTAGATCTCCAAAACAACTTTTGCATCATCTTTCAAATCAAAACTAATGCTAGTTTGTGGATTAAATGGATTTGGTGAATTCTGATAAAGAGCATTTGCAATTGGAATTAGCGGGTCATCCACACTTGTTCCATCCCAACTAATCATCTCTGTATTGGAAGCTACGCTCTCGTTCTCTTGATCGTACATTGCAATTATATAATATTCAAAATCACCTGCTTCTGGAAGAATATCTTCATAAGTTAATTCTGTTGTATTCGATAGAAGTTCAAATGCTCCACCATCCATATTTCTATAGATATCAAAATTTTGGAATTCACGATTTAAAACATTATTTTGTTTTGTAATCTCTGTTGGTTGATCATGTTCCCATAACAGGTTAACAACATCATCGCTTGCAGTTGCTACCAGATTTTGTGGAGCTTGCAGATAATGAAGTATAAAAGAGCTCAAAGTCAGCTGACTTTCCTGAACTACAATATCCTCATTCGTTATAGTTTCATATCCATCATTAGATGCTATTATATTATAAATACCTGCAGGAAGATCAACTGAATAAAAACCTGTATTATCAGGGTTAATTGTAAGAGCACCAATACTAATTTCTACATCTTCAACTGCTCCATCAGGTACCAGTGTAACAGATCCTTCTATTGTTCCAATAGCAACAGGAACAATAGAAGGGAATGTGATGAAGTCTACCCACGCACAGTCATCTGCTATAAAAGTTGCACCGTCACTTCCATCTTTTGCGTATACCCAATCAAAAGTATGAACTCCGGCATCAATTTGGTAACTGGCAAGAGTCCATGGTGAAGAACCATCTGCTTCAGGTTGGAATCTATCTATAATTTGTCCATCGATCATAAATATTAAGCCATCGTAAAAATAACTTTGAGAAGGACTGTATTCACACGCAACTTTGTACCAGAAACTTAATTCTCCTTCTTGAGTGACATCCAATTCCAAACTCATGAAAGAAGCCTGATTGTGTGTAATTGGATAAGATTTTGCACTTGCATCACCACTGTAAAATTCACTTGTATCTATACTCCATTCTACATCAGCGATCTGGTTTCCAAGAACAATGTCATCATTTGACCATGTTATCTCGTATCCCAATAATTCCCATGGATATTGCAAAAATCCACCACTCTCAAAATCTTCACGATGTATTCCAACTTGAGTTGGAAAATCTTCAACCACTTCATATTCACCAGCGATCACGCTGAAATTAAGTATGATAGGTGTTCCAAAAGGAATCGATGCATCTGCACTAACATCGTAAATTGCATCTTCAGAAGATGATATTCCAATAGAACCAAGATCAATTGTCTCGTTAGTTATAGTAATCCCATTTGCAGGACATGATAAAGTTGCCAGTGCATTTAGAGATTCAGCATGACCTGTATTTCCTAAAGGAATTGTAATGATAGCATTTTCACCCGGATCTAAAATCCCATTATCATTGCCACTGCTATCATTTATAAACATCTCGCCAATTTCCAGAACTGGAGCATTCAGATTTAATGAGAAATAACTGGTCCATGTATCTGTTCCATCTGTTGCGCTAAGCTCAACTATCACATTATGCTGATCTGGAACATAACCATCAATATCAATTTCAAAACCATTACTAACAGAAGCTGTTGCTCCAGCATTCACGGTTCCATAATTTTCTGTTGCATCAACTAAAGTTATATAATCATCATCTGTGCTTAATGTTACAACTACATTTTCGGCATTTAC
>CAXCCM010000136.1:0-5010 GCA_963981005.1 uncultured bacterium
ATATAGAACCATTCTTACAACCTTCTCCACCGGAAAAGACTACTCTGATGAGTGGGTAGAGAAGACATATGACCGTCTGGTTGAACTTGGAATTGAGAAACCAAAGATTCATGAGCATTACTATACAAATTATGGATGGAAAAGCAATAGATCTCCAATTGTTGATCTAGCTAGTACCCAATATAATTATGGAATCTGGAAAAATGTAAATATTACAAATGAACAGGTTGCATTTGATTCAGCTTATGTTGTAACTGTTAATGATACATTTGCCACATATATAAAGAAAGATTTCGAAGCAAAGATAGCTCCGGAACTTCTTAATATTAAATATGCTTATTCGCATCCTTTAGATATTTACATCAATGATGTATTATTAGAAAAAGAAGCTGAGATAAAAGAAGAATTAGCTCATGTAGGAGATGAATTATTACCTGAGTATAATATCTCCACATCAACAAATCTTACAAGTGGAACTAACTCAATTGTTTTCAAGATCCCACAGAATGAAGATAGTGAGAAAGTTGCACTCTTTAGTGCTATATTCTCAGTTCAATTTGATAAAGGGAATTTAGAATATCAAAGTACCACAGAAGAGTATGCACTCTTCTCAGATTATACTTGGATGACCCAAAAAGATGGTTTTGTGCCTGAAGAAATTACATACACTGATACTGTAGAAGTAAGTGTTGTTGATACTCTTAACAGTGCTGAAGCGGCGGTTGATTCAACTGAAACTTCTAGTTATGGTGAAGGTTGGATCGCGGCAAATAGTGCTAACTTTAAATTCTTTAAAGCGCAGATGTATGGAATGGAAGAGAGTGAAGCTGTTGACATCTGGTATCCCGTAATTGATTCTAATAATGTAGAAACAGTTAACTTTAGAAAAGACTTTGAAATTTCAGGTGATGTTAGTGATGCAACCCTAAAATGTATTGGTCAGAACTCAATGACGATCTGGATAAATGGTGTATTGCTTGTTGAAGATAGAGGAATTGTTATTGATGATCGCCTCAAAAAAATCCAACCATTTGAGAGTATTGTTAGTGGGTTAGTCCCAGGTATGAACACAATTGAGATTGAAGTTCGGGGCGGTAGAGAATTTAAAGGTCTAATCTTTGAAATGCACTATAGAGCGAAAAAGAAGTTGACAGAGTAGAATAAATGCAAAGTAATTTGTTTAGAAATTGTATTATATTTAATTAACGAGGGAAAAATGAAGAAATTAATCATACTTCTCATATGCTTTTTACTCATCTCAGCATCATTATTTGCCCAAACACCTGCAAATAAAAAGAAGCTTCCCAAAGTGAGAACAGTAAAAAGCGAATTAGATGAAGAGACTAAGGTAGAGATCAGGAAACCGGACAACTCCTCCATAATGCCGCGTAAAGGAACCGATCTGGAAACTGATATGAAATTAAATGTTGTAGATAAATTTAAAAAATCTAATAAATTATTATACCGTAAGAGGAGGTAGGGAATGAAAAATAATATGTTAAAGGCATTCTTACTTGTCGTTTTGCTTTTTAGTGTTAGTAGTCTGTCGGCTGAAGTGGATGTTGTAGATATGTTTATCAAGGGTGGTGTTTTTATGTACATCATCTCATTTTTACTGGTTGTTATGATAATACTGGCGATCATTAAATACTGGCAGCTCTCAATAAAAGAGAAATTGAACACTCAACAATTCTATCTTAAATTAAAAGGTTACATCAAAAATAACCAGATAGAAGAAGCTATTCGCATTTGTGCTCAATTTAAGAAAACAACAATTGGTTTTATTTTTTGGAACGGCCTTCTGGGTTATAACGATGGAATAAAATCCGGTAAGAAAGGAATCCAGTTAAAACAGCATCTTCAAAACTCATTTGATGAAGCAGGCCTGCAAGCTATTCCACATGTAGAAGGCGGACTCTTCTGGTTTGATATTATTGCTCAGATCTCTACACTTCTGGGTCTATTGGGAACGATCTTCGGTCTTGTTGCTGCTTTTGATTCATTAGCTAATGCTCCTGAAGCAGATAAGAGCAGACTTCTTACAGAAGGTATCTCAATGGCGATGGGAACAACAGCTTACGGTCTTATCGTGGCAATTCCAACCATGCTTATAAAAGGTGGACTTCAATCAAGAGCTGATAAAATTATTAATGATATTGATGAATATAGTGTAAAAGCAATAAATCAAATTACATATTCAATGAAGGATTAGTCTTATGGCTTACGGCCCATCCAAGAATAGATCACGTTCTCAAAGTGAACCAAGAGAACCGAATCTGATTCCAATAATGAATCTGTTTATCGTTATCATTCCCATGCTGATGACTATAATGGTAACAGTTCATCTGGCGATGATTGAGATCACGCTTCCAACCGAATCTGCTGGTGGCGGTGGTGGAGATGAAGATTCTCAAGAACAGATAGAGGATATTCCAAAGGTAATTACTCTTGCTCTTTTGCCTGATCGATTTGAGATCATGGTAGAAGGAATTGAAGATATCATTGCCATTCCTCAAACATCTGCTGGTACTTACGATTATTTTTCATTGGATAAAAATATTGCTCGCATAAAAGAGAATAATGAAAATCAGGGGACTATTGATATCTTACCGGATCCATCTGTAAGATTTGATACACTTCTGAGATCCATTGATATCTGTAAAAGCAATAATTTTCCCAATATCAAGTATCTAACATCATCAACAAAATATTATAAAGCGAAATAGGAGCTGATTATGAATACATTATCAGTTAGGGTTAACCGTTCTTCTGGTGGAGGATTCCAACATAGAAAAAGGGGTAACAAAACCAAAGACCTTAACATTACTTCTCTTATTGATATTCTTACGATCCTGCTTGTTTTCATGATCAAGAATATCTCGATGGATTCAACTCAGAAAAATGCTCCGGAAGGTATGCTTCTTCCAACTACGATCACTACTAATGATCTGATCGAAAGTGGTAAAGCAGTCTATCTTAAAATTTATCCTGACAGAATTCTCTATGGTACAGAGAGTATGGAAGTTGGATCTCTTCAAGATTTTTTGAATAAACCAGAGATCAGAAATTCCCTGCTGCGTCTGCTGCAGATGGAGGCAAAATCAATTATAGCTTCCAACAGTAAACCCTGCCTACTAATACAGGCGGATAAGGAATTGCCTTGCAGGTATATAACGGAGTTCATAAAATTTAGTGCCCAAGCTTCTTTTGCTAATATCTATTTTTCTGCAATTCATACAGATAATAAAGAAGAAGTTTTGGGATCATAGGTGGTGCTTATGGCTAATAAAGTATTGAACTTAAAATTAAAATACAAAGATAAAGTTCTGGATATTGCCAGACACAATAGAGATTTTACTAAAAAATTCTATATTGGAAATGACCGCGATCTCTTTTGGCAGATATTAGATAAAGCCTTTCCAAAACGTTATAATTTAATCTCGAAGCATGGATCGTCTTTCAAAATGAACTTACGTGATAATATGAAAGTGATCGTGAAGAAAGATAACCAAGAATTGGGAATGGATGATTTAAGAAGAGCTAACTTAATCAAAGGTAAAACTCTAACTCTCGATCCCTCAACTGTCGGCTCTGTAGAATTTGGTGGAAGTTGGGAAATTGAATATAATTTCAGCAAACCCTATACCTACGCTCCATCTCCGCAAGAGATCAACATTGCTAAACAATTTGCGAAATTTCCACCATCCTCTCCTCAGGAGAAAGTTACTCGCACACTTGTTATTATTGGTCTTATTGCAGCTTGGGCAGGTCTCTATCTTGCAGAGAGCACATATGTTCCTCCTGTTCAGGTGAATTTTGCTGAGCGTATGCAGCGTATTGAAGATTTCGCAACTCAGATCCAACCGGAAATAGTTGAGGAAGAAGTTGTGGAAGCAGAAGGTACGGCAGATGTTCCGGTTGGAAAATCTAGAGAAGAGATGGAAGAGGAAATCACAGAGCAGGTAGAATATGCTCAAGAGATGACCTCAGCTCAATTTGAGCAGGAGTTTGGTCTTGCCCTCGATGTCGGTGCTGGAATACAAGGTGGAACAGGTACTGGAGATTTCAGTAATGAGTTGTTAGAAGTAACAGAGGTTAGTGAAATAGTTGCTCAAGGATCTGGTGGACCGGGAAGTGGAAGTGGACCAAAAGCCAGACGTGGTGCAGCTGATCTTGATGTAGCTGGTTCTGGCGGATTTGATCTAGAAGGATCTGGTGATGGCCTCGGTGGACTTGGTGATATGGGCGATCTTGGCTTAGGTGGTACTGGTGGTTTTGAAGAGGTTGATATGGCAAGTTTAGGTGGAAATGTTGGAAATTATAACATTACCAAAGTTGAGAGTAAAGCTCAATTTACTGCTGTTAAAAAACGTTTTGCCGGAATAAAAATGGTATCCGAAGGTTCGATCACGGTTAAGCAAACTGTATCTCCTCAAACTAAATCAATAGTTGCAGATATAGATAGAGTTGTTTCTACCTACAAGCCCCAAATATCTAAGCTGTTTGGTGTCGAATCTATGATGATGGATATGTATGGAACAATTGAATTTTCACTCATCATCAGTAAGAACGGTAAAATTGAGGCTGTAGATATAGAACCGATTCAAGGTAGTTATTTTACAGATTCATTTTTATCTAAATGTCGTGAGATAATTACGAACTGGAAAATCCCTGTTAAAGATGCTATTGGATACAGTTTCAGAATGAAATTCATGAAGTAAATAATAATACGAAAATGCCCTTCTATAAATAGGAGGGCATTTTTTTTATAGTTATGAAATATTATCAAATTGCCCTACCAATTAACGTTACAAAACTCTATATTTATAAAAGTGAAGAAGATATAATACCAGGTTGTAGAGTGTTGGTCTCTTTCAATAATACATTTCATACAGGAATAGTTTGGCAAGAGACACAAGAAATTGATGAGAAAATTAAGTATAAGACGATTTTAGAAATTATTGATGACAAACCAAAAATATCTGAAGAGTTATTACAATTAGCTTTATG
>CAXCCM010000137.1:0-4960 GCA_963981005.1 uncultured bacterium
CAGAAAATGAAAATATAGTTATTGCTTACAAATTCACAAAAGAAGACGGATCTTCCCAATCTTTTAAAATTGAACTTGATTCGATAAATCTGAATTTGATACATGAACCTTTTGCTAAACTGCCTGACTGGACAGATCTTGCATTTAATAAGTGCCCTAATTGCCCATTAGAAGAAAAAGAGATCTCATATTGTCCAGTTGCTGCAAGTATTGTAGATATTGCCGAAATCTTTAAAGTTTCTACATCATTTGAAAACGCCAATGTGAAGATCACTACATCACAAAGAGAGTATAACAAAGAAGCTTCGCTGCAACAAGGTGTAAGCTCATTATTGGGAATGATAATGGTTACTTCCGGTTGTCCTATACTTTCTAAATTACGCCCAATGGCCAGATTTCATCTTCCATTTGCAAGTATAGAAGAGACAATATATCGTGCTGTATCTATGTATCTTGTGAAACAGTATTTTAACAAACAAGACGGAAAAGAACCAGATTGGGAGTTAAATGGCTTAATTGAGATTTACAATGATATCCATGATGTTAATATAGCCTTTTTTAAAAGGTTATCATCTCTAAAAGGTAAAGATGCAAATGTGAATGCTTTAATAATATTAGATAACTTTGCAAATTATATAAATTTTAGTATAGACCGCCATAAATTAGCAAAAATCAAATGGATGTTTGATGACAATGAAAGCAAAGATGGATAATAAAAAAATATTCTGGATTGCAGGTGAAAATTCAGGAGATCTTCACGCTTCCATTGTATTAAAAGAACTCAAAGAGCAGTTCAATAATATACAGAATTTCGGCATCGGTAGTGAGAAGATGAAATCTCATGGTTTCAAAGCGATCTACCCTTTCGAGCGATTCTCTGTTATGGGTTTTATCGAGGTTGTAAAACATTTAGCTTTTTTCGCAAAAGTAGAAAAAAGTATAAAACATATTTTTAGGAACGATCCACCCGATCTTGTGATTTTGGTTGATTACCCTGGGCTAAATATGCGAGTAGCCAAAATGGCGAAGAAATTTAGTATTCCTGTCTTATATTTTATTGTTCCTCAATTTTGGGCTTGGAAGTATAAGAGGATCTTCAAGCTTCAAAAGTATACAGATCATATCGCATACATTTTGCCATTTGAAGGGAATCACTTTTCTAAACATAACATAAATGCAAGTTTTGTAGGTCATCCAATTTCTGAAGAGATAAAAGTAAATCTTTCTAAAGAGGAATTTGCTACTAAGAATGACCTTGATCTGAATAAAAAATGGCTTGGATTCCTACCTGGCAGCCGTGACACAGAATTAAAAAAAATGCTGCCTGAATATATAGCTACAATTAATTTATTTAAGAAAGATGATCATGAATTTCTAATTTCTCAAGCTTCATCTGTTTCTTCTAAATTGTTTAATGAACTAATTGAGGACACAGATAAAAAAATAAAGATATTAAAAGATATGAACTACGAAATGATGAAGCATTGTAATTTATTGGTAGTTACATCTGGTACTGCAACAATAGAAACTGCTTTCTTGGGAACACCATTCATAATAGTTTACAAAACAAGCAATATTTCATATCAAATTGGAAAACGTTTCATCAAAATCGATAAGATCGGTCTGCCAAATATTGTTATCGAAAAAGATATCGTTCCTGAATTGATACAAGATGATGTTAATGGGAAAAATATACACACCAAAATCACAGATATACTTAATGATGAAAATAAATATAATAACATAAGTAATGAACTGCGTGCACTTCATGATATTTTAGGAAGCAAAACTACTTCAACTGAAGTTACTGAAATAATTAGGAAAATGTTGGATGAATAAATTCTTACTATTCTTAGAAAAATATTTGGCAGCTGGATTTGTTAAAATGGTTGGCATAACCTGGAAATATAATTTACAAACTCCACCACCAAACGAGAGAGTAATTTACACTTTTTGG
The DNA here is from genome assembly GCA_963981005.1 of uncultured bacterium. Taxonomy (GTDB): domain Bacteria; phylum Cloacimonadota; class Cloacimonadia; order Cloacimonadales; family TCS61; genus Tenebribacter. Next base: position 1,958 of record CAXCCM010000137.1, read on the forward strand.
CATAGGAATATGATACCACTAATGTACCTGCATCGTGGTGAGAACATTGTTATACTTGCATCATCATCTAAAGATGGTGAACTAATTGCAGGACCTGCTGAATTATTCGGTTATAAAACAGCTAGAGGTTCTTCCGGAAGAAAGGGAAGTTCTGGAACACGAGAATTAATTAAATTAGCAAATAAAAATAGCATCGGCATAACTCCTGATGGGCCTAAAGGACCTGCGGAAAAAATTAAAGATGGTGTTCTTTTCCTATCATATTTTACAAAATTACCAATTGTTCCTGTTGCCGTTGATATAACCAAAGAAAAAGTCTTTAATTCCTGGGATCGTTTTCGCCTTCCAACCTTATTTAGTAAAATTAAAATAACTTATGGAGAGCCGATCTTTATAAGCAATAAAGATGAAATCGAAGGTAAGAAGGAATTCATACAAAATAAATTAGATGAATTAACATTAAAAAATAAAGTGAGGTAGTTATGAGATTATCAGATCGTGCGATCAATATTCAGGCGTCTCCAATTAGGAAGTTGATGCCATTTGCAAATGCCACAAAAAAGAAGGGAATTCACATTTATCATTTAAATATTGGACAACCAGATATTGAAACACCAAAAGAGATGTTAGATGTTTATAAGAATTTTGAATCTAAAGTTTTAGCTTATGGCCCATCACAAGGTTTAGATGTTTACAGGAATAACCTTGTAAACTATTATAACAAACATGAAATCAAGCTTAATAGTGATGATATTATTGTAACTACTGCCGGTTCTGAAGCTATTGTTTTTGCACTGTTAACTGCCTGTAATGCTGGAGATGAAGTTATTGTTCCAGAACCATTTTATACAAATTATAATGGATTTGCTACTGTTACAGGGGTTAAGATTGTTCCTTTAACAACATACGCAGAAGAGAGTTTTAAGTTACCAGAAAATGAGGAAATTACAAAGCTTATAAGTAGTAAAACAAAAGCAATAATGTTATGCAATCCGGGAAATCCAACCGGAGCAGTATATCCGCATTCAGAGATGGAAAGAATTGCAAGAATTGCAAAAGATAATAATCTATATGTAATTTCTGATGAAGTTTATCGTGAATTCGTTTATGATGGACTTTCTCATACAAGCATCATGGATATTGAAGGTATGGAAGATCATGCAATTATGGTGGATAGTATTTCTAAGCGATATAGTGCTTGCGGAGCAAGGATTGGTTGCTTAATATCTAGGAATAATAATTTTATAACATCTGCAATAAAATTTGCTCAAGCACGTCTGTGCCCTCCAACCATCGATCAGCTTGCTGCCAATGCAGCTATCGATATTGAAGAGGAGTATTTTAAAGGTATTATTAAGGAATATGATGCAAGAAGAAATCTGGTTTTTGAAGAACTACAAAAGATTGACGATATTATCTGTATAAAACCCAAAGGTGCATTCTACATAATTGCTAAATTACCAATCGATGATGCGGATGATTTTGCAAAATGGATGTTGGAAGAATTTTCTTATGAGAATGAAACGGTGATGTTCGCTCCTGCTCAAGGCTTCTATGCTACAGAAAACCTTGGTAAGAATGAAATTAGACTTGCTTATATCCTTAATTTAAATGACCTTAAAAAAGCAATGGAGATTTTCCGTAAGGGTCTTGCAGAATATATCAACAAAAATTAGATATAAAAAAATTGCGGAGGTTATTTATTTTAACTTCCGCATTTTAAATTTTGTTATTTTTACTTAAAGATCAATCCAATTTCTCTTTCTGCACTTTCAATGCTATCGGAAGCATGAACAGCATTTTCACCTTTAGAACGACCAAATATTGAACGAACTGTTCCTAAAGAAGCTTGTGTAAAATCGGTTGCTCCAACCAATTCTCTTAATTTCAAAACTGCATCTTCCCTACTTAGTATAACTCCAACAATTTTGCCTGATCTCATGAACTCACTATGCTCAGGATAAAATCCTTTGCCTACATGTTCAACGTAAAAATTGTCTACCAAAGCATGATCCATTTTAAAGATTTTCATGTTCTCAATTACAAAACCGTTTTTCTCTACCATCAGTAGAATTTCACCAATGTGATTATCACCCGTCGCATCCGGTTTGATCATAAATAATGTATTTTGTACCATTTTTCTCTCCATAACCTATATATTTATTTCAACTAATTTTTGTACTTTATAAACATTAGATACAAAAATTTGTTCCTGCCTTCTTTTTGCAAGAAAAATGTTTGACATAATAGCTCATTATTAGAATTAAAAATGAATTAATATTTTTATAAAATTTAATCTCGGAGGAAAAATGTCTTTAGAAAATCTAAAAAGTGGGAACAATCAGTTTGTTGATAAATTCAATGAGAATAAGAAGCTTTATAATGATCTTGTAGAAAATGGTCAGCATCCAAAAGTTCTTTGGGTGGGATGTTCCGACTCAAGAGTTGTACCGGAATTTACAGTTAATGCCAATGCTGGAGATCTATTCGTAACAAGGAACATTGCCAATATAATTCCTCCTGCAGATGCAGATGATAATTGTACAAGTTCGGTTTTAGAATATGCAGTGCAACACCTGAATGTAGAACATATAATAATATGCGGTCACACAGGTTGTGGTGGGATTAATGCTTTAATTGATGGAACTGCAAAAGGCACAAAAATTCATGATTGGTTAAACCATGCTTGCCCTGTTGATGAGAATAAAGAAAAATCTGAATCAGATTCTTTAGAGTTAGGAACAATTAAAAAAAATATTTTATTCCAAGCAGATAACCTATTAACTTTCGATTACATTAACATAAAAACAAATAACCATATGATAAAAATACATAAATGGCTCTATGATATACATACTGGAAAAATATCTTATTTTGATGATACCGATAAAATCTGGCATCAATTAATATAATTCTAAGTGTTATAAATTAAAATAATTTAATATTTTATTATCTAAATTAATTTTATATTAATATAATCATATTAGAAATTATTAAAAAATA
>CAXCCM010000138.1:0-4901 GCA_963981005.1 uncultured bacterium
TAGATGCAGATCATACATTAAATCTTGATATGAATCAGGAAACTGCTGAAAATGTAATCTCTTGTATTGGTGAACAACAAGTTTCGCTTCTTCAGAAGAGATTAAAATCAAGATACAAAATCGAAGCAAACCTTAAAACTCCTGCTGTTCCATATAAAGAAACAATTGCTGGAACTGCCGATGTACATTACAAGCATAAAAAACAATCTGGTGGTAAAGGACAATTTGGAGAGGTTTATTTTAGAGTTAAGCCTCTTGCACGTGGAGCTGGATTTGAATTTGTTAATTCTGTTGTTGGTGGAAGAATCCCTACAAAATTTATCCCAGCTATAGAAAAAGGACTTGTAGAAGTAATTGGAAAGGGAATCATTTCCGGTAACCAGATTGTAGACCTTTGTGTTGATGTTTATGATGGTGGATATCATGATGTAGATTCATCTGAAATGGCTTTTAAAATTGCAGCATGGAATGCATTGAAGAAAGCGTTTGAAATTGCAAAGCCAATTCTTCTTGAGCCTGTGCACAATGTTCAAATTATTATTCCAGATGAATATATGGGTGATGTTATGGGTGATATCTCTACAAGAAGAGGTAAGATCCAAGGTATGGAAAAGAAAGGTAAAAAACAAGTATTAAATGCTGAAATGCCTTTATCTGAATTAATGGGTTATTATCCTGCTCTAAAATCACTTACTCAGGGTAGAGGGAAGTTTACTCAAGAATTTTCTCATTATGAAAAGGTACCTGGCGATATTGCAGCTAAGGTAATTGCTGAAGCAAATAAAGAAGATTAAATAAAAAATTAAGACCTGCAGGAATTATCTTGCAGGTTTTTTTATATCTGGAGGATTTTACAATATGTCCGGTCATAGCAAATGGAGTTCTATAAAACATAAAAAAGGTGCTGCGGATGCTAAACGTGGTAAGATATTTACAAAACTTGTAAAAGAGATCATTGTTGCTGCAAAAGAAGGTGGTGGTGATGAAGAAATGAATCCACGTTTACGACTTGCTGTCTCTACTGCTAAAGGTGCAAATATGCCTAACTCAAATATTGAACGGGCAATTAAAAGAGGTACTGGTGAATTAGAGGGAGTTAATTATGAGCATTTTACATATGAAGGATACGGACATAATGGTGTGGCAATTATTGTAGAAACTCTTACGGATAATAAGCAGCGAACAGTTGCTGATGTTCGACATATTTTTTCTAAGTATGGTGGCAATCTCGCAGAGAATGGATCTGTCTCTTATATGTTTGACCAAAAAGGATTCATTGTTATTCCTGCAATTGAGCTTGATGAAGATGAAGTGATGATGGCTTCGCTTGATGCTGGTGCAGAAGATTTTATAGTTGAAGAAGATAGTTACCTAATTTATACTGCTTATGCAGATTTGCACAGTGTACATAAAAAATTAGAAGAAGTCGGATATAATATTGAAAAAGCCGAGCTTACAAGAATACCACAAAATACAATTAATGCAGATGAGGTTGCAGAGAAATTGCTTAAACTGATCGATTTTCTTGAAGATTGTGATGATGTACAAAAAGTATATGCAAACTTTGAGATCTCAGATGAAGTTTTTGAAAGGTTATCTGAAGCTTGATAATCCTTGGAATAGATCCCGGTAGTTATAATGTTGGATATGGGATCCTACAGGTTGAAAAACGTAAAATAGTAGCTGCAGGATGCGACACAATAGTAATCAAATCAAAAATACAATTAGCCCAAAGATTAACTCAAATACATTCAGAAATAGATAAGGTGATTTCAGAATATAAACCGGATATGGCAGTCATTGAAACCATATTTTACGGAAAAAATATTAAATCAGCTTTCACATTGGGACATGCCAGAGGCGTGATAATGTTGGCTTTAGCTCAGCATAATATTGAAATTGCTGAATATTCTCCCAGAGAAGTAAAAAAATCTGTAGTTGGGAATGGTAATGCATCAAAAGAACAGGTTCTGTATATGGTTCAGAAGATCTTAAATTTAAGCGCTAAACCAAAAACTGAGGATGCAGCTGATGCACTTGCAATTGCACTCTGTCATTTTAATAAAAATAAATTTAATTATTAAATAAATGTGGACATCATTGTCTTATATTTCTATCTGTAATTGTTAGAATTTTGTAGAAGAGGCAAATATGTATTCTTATTTAAAAGGCGTATTATCAGAGAAGTTACCCACCACTATTGTGGTTGATTGTAATGGTGTGGGATATGAATTATTTGTTCCACTTAGCACTTATGACAAATTGCCTGAAACAGGTAAAATAGTAACGATTTTAGTACATTATTCATTTAATGAATCTGATGGCGTAAGGTTATTTGGATTTTATTCTGATGAAGAGAAATTACTGTTCAAACAATTGATAAACATATCTAAAGTTGGTCCAAAATTAGCTTTATCAGTTCTTTCCGGACTCTCTGTAGCTGATCTGATACACGCTGTACAAATTGGTGATGTAAGCCTTATCTCAACTGTACATGGCATCGGGAAAAAATCGGCAGAGCGATTGGTTATAGAATTAAAAGATAAAGTTGGGGATATTGATGTAAAATCTGTTGATAACGGTTATCCAGGAATTGATTCGGATATAATAAATGATGCAGAAACTGCACTTCTTACATTGGGCTATAAACGATATGATATTAGAAAAATAATCTCAAAATTGATGAAAGATACTGATTTCTCTACATCAGAAGAGATAACTAAAGCAGCAATAAAGGCATTATATAAAAAACGAAACATATGATAGATGTAAGACTTGAAGCATATAAGATAATTCTTAAAGTTATCTCTAAGAATATATTTTCTGACAAATTACTTCAACAGATGACCAAAAAGATCAATCAGGCTGGAGAGAGATCTGATCTGCTGTATGTACTTGTAAAAGGCGTAGTAAAAATGCATGTCAACTTAGAATATATCGCTTCCCAATATACTGATCCAAAGAAATTTCCTAACACTAATATTAAAATAAAGATACTTTTATATTTAGGGCTTTATCAACTAATCTATTGTGATTATATTCCTCAACATGCCGCAGTTAATGAAACTGTTGCAATAGCAAAAAAAATGTATGGAGAGAAAATCGCAAAATTTATTAATGCGATTTTAAGGAAGTATCTTCGCGAAGATAAAATTGAATATCCTGACGAAGTGTTAGACAGGATCTCATTGCAACATTCATTCCCCAAAAATATTTTAGAGAAATGGATAGAATATTGGGGAGTAGAAAATACTGAGAAATTGTGTATTTACTATAACCAACCTCCTAATTTGCATATCCGCATAAATACATGTGCAACAAATAAAAAGAGGTTAATGGAATATTTGTTAAGGCGAGAAATTATCGTTATTGAAAGTGAAGCCTCGGATAATATTTTAATAACCGATCAAGCGCGAGATGTTTTAAATGAAGTATCTTTCTCGGAAGGTTATTTTTCAATTCAAGATGTATCGGCTGCCCTTGTTGTTGAATTATTGAACCCCGAACAAAATGAAACGATTTTAGATCTTTTTGCGGCACCTGGCGGAAAAGCCACTTATATTGCAGAATTAATGCGGAATACCGGTGAGTTGACAGCAATTGATAAATTCCCAAATAAGGTAAAAAAGCTTAAAAGAGCAGTTGAAAGATTACAAATAACTAATATGAAACTTCATGCTAATGATGCTTTTAAATTTGGTCCTATAGCTCCGGCATATGATAAAGTTCTATTGGATGTTCCCTGCTCTGGTTGGGGAGTTTTCCAAAAAAAAGCAGAACTTAGATGGCAGAAGAATCAGGAAATGAAAGAGCTAATTAAACTTCAAAAGAAGGCTCTTGAGCACGGAGCTAAATTCTTGCGTCCGGGTGGTGTAATGGTATATAGCACATGCACTTTGAATAAAGAAGAGAATGAGGCTCAAATCAAGATATTTCTTAGTAGGAACCTTGATTTTACACTTGAATCTGCAGAACAATTTATTCAAAAAGAATATACAGAAAATGGTTATTTAAAAACTTTACCATTCAAACATAATTCTGATGGTGCATTTGCAGCAAGAATTAGGAAAAATATTTAGGAGTAGTAATAATGATAAAGATGAAATCAATTGCAATTGTATTAGGGATTTTAATGGGTCTATTCCTAATCGCATTCTTTGGAACTGACGTGATAATGAAAATAATTGTAGGGCATGGAAATGAGGTGCAAGTACCACTGCTTATCGGTGAGGATTATGAAGTGGCTCGTAAAAATTGCAGGAACATGAAATTATATATTGAGCAAAATGAGTTGGTTCATGACGAGAACATCGAAAAAGGTAAGATAATATCACAAAAACCAAATCCGGGTATTATGACCAAAAAATACAGAACGATAAGCGTAGTACTTAGTAATGGACCTGAAATGGTAAGAATTCCATACCTTGACAATCTAAGTATTGTTCAGGCAAAATTAAAATTGGAAAATGCGGGACTCTTTATAGGCGAAAAAGTGTTCAGATATTCCGATGAAGTCGCAAAAGGAAAAGTGATCTATTCTCAACCATTAGCTGATGAATTGATACCGAAGAAAAGTGAAGTTGAAGTTATTGTAAGTTTAGGAAAGTATACAACTTCTTCAGGTGATGATAATAAGTGGAAAGATCTTCTGGGAGATTAAGCGCAAAGTTATATTTAAAAGTGCATCAACACAATACTCTAGAAGCTAATTCTATCTAAGAAAAACAACAAAAAATCAAATAAAATTCAATATATTTATTCAGGCATTATTTGTCTTATCTATAACATGCTGCGATATAGGCAGATACGAGCCTAGAAAATGTACCACTAAAACACATGATAATTAAGCTAACTTTATACAAATAAAATAGTTGACACATATTGCAGTCATGACGTTATAG
>CAXCCM010000139.1:0-4865 GCA_963981005.1 uncultured bacterium
TTATCGCCAACTTTTTGTTTTAGAACGAGTGCTTTCTGATAATTATACAATGCTTCATCAATTTTTCCTTGCTCTTCAAAAACAACAGCAATATTGTTTAAGCTTATTGCTATTCGCTTCTCATCTTTTTTTTCTTCATTTATTTTTAAAGCTTCAGATAAATACCTTAATGCACTCTCATAGTCTTCTAAATTTAAATAGATATTCCCAATATTATTTAAAGTAGATTGTGTGCTTATTTTGCTCTTTCTTTTATACTCTAAAGATCGTTCATACATCTCCAAAGCTTTTTCATAGTCACTAATACGAACATAAATATTACCAAGATTATTCAAGGTTGAGTGAATTTTGGGATCATCTGTTTTTTCTCTAATACTTAATGAATTGAGGAAATTTCGCATAGATTCGTCATACATTCCTAAACGAAAATAGACACTTCCAAGATTATTGTAGGAGAATGATTGTCTCTTTTGATCATCCAAAGCAATAAACATCCCCAATGATCTCGTGTAGTAATCTAAAGCTTTAGAGAAATTTCCGGTAAACCAATGTATGTGACCAATATTATCATAAACATTTGCAATTTTTCTATCTAGCTTTAGTTTTCTATAGATATCTAGAGCTTGCTGATAAAATTCAAGAGCTTCATCATAATCATAGGTTATCCTAAAATAATTTCCTATATTATTAAGAGCATATGCTCTTCCTTTTTCATCATTATTCTTCTTTGCTAGTTCAAGAGCTTGGGCTGCACAATCATAGCTGATCTCAGGATTTATTCGTATATAAAGCAGAGAAAGTTTGTTGAGAACTGTCATTCTCTCTTTACCATCAACATGGTTCAGAACTGCTTCTAAGCTATCAATTTTAGAAATTGAAAACAGCTTTGTAGAAAGGATTATCAATATTAGTAATAAGAGATACTTCTTCCTAAGCAACATTCCTCCTAAGAAATTATTCGTTAATTGCGAAGATCAGACTAAAAGCTACTCCTTCGTTTCTTTCAATTATTAATTCAGCTTCTAACTGCAATGTTAAAATATCTACCAAGCGCATACCAAAAGAGCTTAGATCGGTCATATCGAAATCTTTAGGTAAATCGATTCCATTGTTCCATACAGTCAGGTTCAATTTCCCATTATCAAGTTTATTCATTGATATCTTTATAAGACCCTGTTTATCATCTGGGAATCCATATTTCAATGCATTTGTTATCAACTCATTTATTATTAAACCGCATGGAATTGCAGTGGAAATATTCAAATTTATATCGTTGATATCTAACTCATAGTTGATTCTGTTCCCACTAATATTGAGAGAAGCAAATAAATTCTTTATAAGTGATTCAGTATAGTCCCTGAAACATATTCTAGAAAGATTATCTGATCTATAGAGTTTTTCATGGACAAGCGACATAGATTTAACACGATGCTGACAATTACGGAATAATTGAATAGCATATTCATCATCAACATATGATGCTTGTAATTTTAGCATACTAGATATTATCTGAAGATTATTTTTTACGCGATGATAGATTTCTTGAAGCATTACTTCTTTTTCACGAAGCTGAGATTTTATTTTCTTTTCAGCTTCCCGAATCTCAGTTATATCTACAAAGATCCCGATCGATCCAGTATAATCATCTTCATTAAATAATGGACTGGCCGTAATAGAAAGTAATCTCTTCATACCATCTTTTCTTTTAATCTGCAATTCATATTTTGAGCTTTGCCCTTTAATCCGTTTATCCGTTTCAATTTGCAAACGCTTAAAATCGTTCGCAGATACTAATTTTTTGAAATTCATTTTTGTCGTTTCATCTTCGGAATAACCAAGAATATCTCTAGCGGCTTTATTGGTAAAAGTAAAATTTTCCGATTCATCTGCTATTATAAGACCCTCTTCAATTGCTTCAACAAGGTATTTGTATTTTCCTTCGCTCTCTAGAATTCTGTGGTCTGCATTTCGTCGCTCCGTAATATCGGTAGCAGTTCCTAAAACCACTACTAAACCATCTATAATGGTTCGAGAATTAAATATCTCTATCCATCTTATCTCGCCCCGTTTAGTTAAAATCTTAAATTCATATTGTTGAACAACATCCTCACCTTTTATTCTATCAAAGCCCCTGCCCATAACCTTCTCTTTATCCTCGGGATGAACAATATCAAAGAATTTTTTAGTAAGGAGTTCTTCTTGTGAGTAACCTGTCATTGTTGATGTCGATGGATTCACATATGTGAATTTTCCTTCCATATTGAAAGTGAAGACAGCTATTGAAATATTTTCTGTTAATTGTTGGAATTTATGTTCACTGGCCTCTAATTTATCCTCTGTGTCTTTTCTAATGCTTATCTCGCCGATCTTTTCCTTATATAAAAAAAATAAAAATGCTAAAACTATAGAACCAAAGATCAAACCAAGGATCAAGATCGTTGTAATCCGCTTTTGATATTTTCTACTCTCTTGCAAGCTACTTATTTTTGCTTCTTTGTTTTCGATCTCAAACTGGTTTTGTAAAGTTGCAATTTTCTTACTCTTTTTATCTGAATAGATAGAATCATGTATTGTTTTATGCAACTTTAAATATTCAAAAGCCCGTTTATAATCTCCAATTGCTGCATTATAAATAGAAAACGCTTCATAGTTATCAGAGATTAGATCTGTTAAGGCTATCTCTTTTGCTAAATTCATACTTTTTGAAAAATATTCATAAGCTTTATCATATTGCTCTAAAATCAAATATGTAGATCCAAGCAAATTACAAGTATGAGCTACACCTTCCGGATTCCCGATTTCTTCAAAGATCTTTAAAGCCAAGAAGTTATAATTGTTTGATTCTATGTATTTTTCTTCTAGCAAATAAATATTAGACAAATTAGTATAACAAAATGCCATTCCATATTTATCATCAATCAATCTCATACTTTTTAATGCTTGCTCCAAAAAGTCAGTTGCTTTATCATAATCTTCTGAAGCAACATGAACTAATGCAATGTTATGAAGAATTTTTGCTAAACCCACCTCATCACCAGATTCTTGTCTGTTTTGTAAAACAATTTCATAGTAATGTAGTGCTTGAATGGGATCTTCTAAATTTAAATATATATTTCCAAGATTATTATAAGCACTTATTAGATGATCTTTATTGTTTGAAGATTCAAATATTTTTATTGCTTTTAAGGCAAACTCTAAAGCTACAGCATAATCAGCTAATTGCGTTTTGGCAATTGCAATATTCAATAGTGATACGCCAGCACCTCTTACATAAGAATTTGATTCAGCTAATGAAAGTGCTTCAGTATATTCATTTAGAGCTTCCTGATATCTTCCAGAATACTCAAAGGCTACTCCCAATTGATTCTTATAATCAACTCTGCCTTCATCGTTAATAGCATGTTCAATAGCTAATTTGGCATTTTCAATACTCTTTTCTGGAGAAAAACTCAAGTACTCTGCAGCAAGTTTAACGTAAATTTTACTTTTGTTTACATTTGGTTCGTTCAGAGAAGTCGTCAGACTATCGATAATGGATGCTGAAATAGTTAATGAGATTGCTAAAAGTAGCAAAACAAATAATATTTTTTTCATTTTATTAATTATTTCCTTTTTTTATATATAAATAATTTAAAAAACTTGGATTGATAGAAGTGTCAAACAAATTATTATCTTTTGGACAAATAATCAAGAATGATTTTAGCGCTTCTTTCACCGATTCCCCTAACACTCATCAATTCAACCATAGAAGCTTTACCAATATTCTCAACAGAACCAAATTTTTTTAGAAGCGTGAATTTTGTTTGCTCACCAACACCAGAAATGCTATCGAGTTCACTTTTTAACGTTCTTTTCTTTCTTCTTTTCCTATGGAAAGTAATTGCAAATCTATGTGCTTCATCACGGATTTTAATAAGAACACGTAAAGCGGAAGAATTGCGCGGGAGAATTATAGAATTTTTATTATTAGGCAGAAATACTTCTTCAACTCTTTTAGCTAAAGAGATCATTTCAATATCAGTTTTCTTCATCTCCTGCAAGATGTTATAAGATTTACTCAATTGTCCTTTTCCACCATCAATTACAATTACATCTGGTTTTTCATTCTCATCAATTTTATTCAGATAACGCCTCATCGTCTCTTCCATCGAGGCAAAATCATCTTGTCCTTTAACGGTTTTCATAATGAAATGTCGGTAGTTCTTTTTCTTTGGTTTTCCATTCTCAAAAAAAACAAGTGAAGATACAGTATCTGTACCTTGTATTGTTGAAATGTCAATACAGATCATTTTTCTGGGAAGCTTCTTCAAGCCCAGTTTATCCTTCAACTCTTTTATTGGGAATATTGTCCTGTTGCTTTTACGTAAATACTTCAATTTTTCTTCTTCCACAAAATTAAAAGCATTTTCTTTTGCGATGGAGATTAGTGTCTTGTTATCTCCTTTTTTGGGAATTACCAATTTATTTTTTAACCATTTATTTATTGTTTCAATATCCTCAGGTTCAACCTGCAAGAATATCCTAAATGGAAGTTCCTCTAACTTTGAAGCATAATACTGCTTTAAGAAAGCCTCCATAATTTGATGCAAAGATGAACCCTCAGTATTATTTAAAGCATATATCTCTTTATTCAAAAGTTTACCGGAAAGTATCTTGAGTACAGCAACTGCAGCTTTATCTCCTTCCTGATAAACACCAATTATATCACGGTTTTTTTCATCTGTGAAAAACATATTCTTAGATCTATTTAATTTCTGCACATTTTCAATTTTATCTCTTATTTCTGCAGCTTCCTCAAATTTAAGATCATCCGAACATTTTTTCATCCGCGCAGTAAGATCATTGATCACTTCCTGATTCCTACC
>CAXCCM010000140.1:0-4809 GCA_963981005.1 uncultured bacterium
AGCTTTTTTGTTATTATCCTGCCCGGCAGATCTTTGTGAATCTATACCCAGAACTTTCAATTTCTTTTCTGATAAAGCTAATGCAGTAGGTACGCCAACCGAGCCAGCTCCAATAATAATCACATCATAATTTTTCATTTTGTACCTCCATCTGCAAATTTACCCAGAGGTACTTCCACAAAGATCGGTCTTCTTGTATTTGGTTCAACTTCATCTAAAGCAACACCCTCTTGCCTGAATAATTGCTTGATCAAATTATCGCAACTTTTCGCTCCGCAAGGGCCCATCCCTGCACGAGTTATCGCTTTTATCTGATTCATATCGGTAATTCCTTTTTTTATGAGATCCCGAATTTCTTTTGCTGTAACTCTCTCGCACAAACAAACCATCTCTTCATCTGAAATATGCTTAATTTCGGTCTCTTTTTGTTGGGAAGTTTCTGCATTCTGAATCTGGAAAGAAACTATCTTTTTCGCTATATTTCTGGGTGCTTTTAGCTTAATAAGTTGAGTTCTATTATTTGCTTTTACATCAAGAACCTGAGTTACCGAGAATGTATCGAGTTCCAATCCATCAATATCCACACAAATAATATCATCATCAATTTCTATTTTATGATTTGAGACTTCATAAGGAAGTGAAACTGTTGGAAATTCTGCATCTTTTCTATAATCAACAAGCGTAATCGCCAATCCCGGACAGATAGTTACACATTTTCCACAGCCAATACATTTACCATCATAAACCGGTAGATCCATTATCGGGTCTCCCTTCATAAAGATAGAATTTGTAGGACAAACCGTACTGCAAGGATTACATGGAATTTCTTGTAAACAATGAATGATCGGAAAAATTCCTTCTTCATTATCAGATAATTTGTATTCAGAAATACTACCTGCTTCTTTTTTTAAGATCTCAGCTTTTTCAAACCAACTTTGTGGAATATTTTCAACACTCGGATCAATTTCTTTGGCAATTTTAAGTCCTGCAATTTTTCCATTGAACATTGCAGAAGAAGCTTCTGCAATTTCTTTTGCATCACCGGCAGAGATCACTCTAATTCCAGCTGTCTCAGCTTCATCAGTAAATTCATTTACGCTTTCAAGTCCCACAGCTATTAGAAGTGTATCACATTCATATGTCTTTTCAGTTCCCTTTACCGGATTAAATTTTTTATCTATCTGAGTTATTGTAACCGATTCGATTGTCTCTTGACCATTTGCCTGCAGAACAGAATGGGATGTGTAAATTGGAACACCAAGCCGTGCCAGTTTGTCAGCATGAACTTTATATCCACCACATTTAGGCATAGCTTCCACTAGACCAACAACTTCAATTCCAGCTTGAAGAGCGTGATAACCTGCAATCAGCCCTACGTTCCCACCACCAACAATAAACAGTCTTTCAGTTGGTCGCACAAGATCACGATTAACCAAAGTTTGGAATGCTCCTGCTCCATAAATTCCAGCAAGTGAATTACCTTTGAAACATAGAAATTTTTCTCTGGCACCAGCTGTATTTAAAATGATCTTCGGTTTTACTAATTTATAAACATCATTATTTAGAATTCCAACCTTTTTATCTTTGTAAACATATAATGCAATGCTATTTATCCAAATATCAATATTGCTATTTTCATTAACTTTTTGAGTCAGCAATTTTCCAATATCGTTGCCTCTTGTTCCTGCAAAAGAATCTTCTACAGAACCAAAAAATTTATGCGTTTGAAGGACCAGTTTTCCACCGGTTTCAATTTTATCATCAACGATAAGCGATTTTATTTTATGCTCACCAAGTTGTATCGCTGCAGAAAGCCCTGCAGGCCCTCCACCAATGATAAGAACGTCATATTCTAATTCCTCAATATCACTGATTTTATGTTTGTCTGATTGGGGAAGTTTTGGTAATCCCTCCACGCTTTCAACTTTCATTTCTGGTTTAATAATTGTCATACAAGATTTCATTGGAACACCATCAACAATAACAGAACATTTAGCACACTGGCCATTAGCACAGAATATGCCCTGAGCACTACCATCTTTATGATGATGTCCAAAGATCTTTATTCCATTTGCAAATAGCGCTGAGGATATCACTTCACCCTTTTGTGCAGCAAGCTTATTGCCATTCCAATAAAAGTTAACTTCCTTCCTCTCCACTATTGGCAGGATCGGATGTTCTTTAATACGATTACCACTCATTTAATACTCCATAATGATAATAATTTTCTCTTCAAAAAAAAGTATTGGGGTGTATGTCAAGCAAAAGGTTTGTTACAAATTAAAGTTTTATTACACTCAAATTTTCCTCTTGACACCGAATTGTACATTTTACTTATTTTGTATTAATGAAATTAAAAGATATTAGAATTAATAAAGAGATTTTACAATTGAACTTAATTAACATTAATCTATCCTCTCTATCTTATACATTAAAAATATATTTAAAAAAGAAAGATAAATTGAACTGTAATATCGTAGCTAAAAATATGTGTGTGCTAATTTCGAAATTATAAAAAAAATAAAATGTTAATCTAAAAAAAGGAAGGAGAAAGTATGAAAAAATTATTTTGGATTTTTGTAACGATCGCAGCAGTTATGCTTATCGCAGGATGCGGTGGCGGAGCCACTAAAAGTGAAAACCTAAAAGCCGGTTATGTTTATGTAGGACCAGTAGAAGATGCAGGGTGGACCACAGCACATGATGAAGGTAGAAAAACAATGGAAGAACTTGATTTTGTTGATGAATCAACTTTTGTTGAAACTGTACCAGAAGGTGCTGAGGCAACTAGAGTTATTACAGAGCTCGTAGAATCTGGCTGTAATATGATCTTCACAACTTCATTCGGATATATGGATCCAACTATCGAAGTTGCAGCAAAATATCCTGATGTAAAATTCCATCACTGTAGCGGATACAAGACTGCAGAAAATTCAACAAATTATTTTGGAAGAATGTATCAAACAAAATATATGGCTGGAGTTGTTGCTGGAACAATGTCTAAAAGCGGCATGCTTGGTTATGTAGCTCCATTCCCAATTCCTGAGATCGTTCGCCACGTAAACGCTTTTACACTTGGTGCTCAAAGCGTAAATCCTGATGCAACCGTAATGGTTATCTGGACAAATTCATGGTTCGATCCAGTTCATGAAAAAGAAGCAGCAAACACAATGATCGCTGCAGGTTGCGACCTTATTACACAAGGTACAGATTCAGCAGGTCCACAAGAAGCTGCCGAAGCTGCAGGAATTTATTCTATTGGTAATGATAGTGATATGTCTTTCATGGCTCCAACAGCACAATTAACAAGTGCCATTTGGAATTGGGGCGTATATTATACAGATATAGCTACAAAGATCAAAGAAGGTACATGGGTTAATGATCCAATATGGTGGGGACTTGATACAGGTATAACTTCACTTTCTACATTTAATGAAGTTGTTCCACAAGAACTTATTGATAATTTAGAAGTTGTTAAAGCTGGAATTATCGAGAGTGATCAAATTTTTGCAGGTCCACTTTATAGTAATGAAGGTGAACTGAAAGTTGAAGAAGGTGCTGAGCTTAATGATGGCGAAAAACTTAGTATTCAATGGTTTGTAAAAGGTGTTAAGGGAAAAATCCCTGAAGCAAAATAATATTTGTAATTCTTCAGGAGGTTGGTTTTTCCAACCTCCTGTTTATTTTTTAGATTCATTAAATTCCAATTATAACGTAGGAGATGATTTTGTCTGATAATAATAACAATCTAGTTCTAATGAAAAATATTTCGAAATCTTTTTTTGGGAATAAGGTTAACACCAATGTTGATTTTACATTAGAAAAAGGGGAAATCCATGCACTACTAGGAGAGAATGGTGCCGGTAAAACCACTCTCATGAACATGCTAACAGGTGTTTACTTCCCAGATGAAGGAGATATTTATTTCAAAGGAGATAAATTAAATTTTAATTTCCCGGGAGAAGCCCTTAAAATTGGAATTGGGATGGTTCATCAGCGTTTTAGTTTAGTTGGAAATCTTACAGTTTTAGAGAATTTAATTCTAGGACACCCAGACAACAAATATGTTATTAACATTCCAGAAAAAAAGAAACTAATAAAAACTTATATGGATCAATTCAATTTCCAGGTTGATCTGGATGCGATAGTTGGAGAGCTTCCAATTGGAGTAAGACAAAAGGTAGAAATATTAAAAATGTTGGTTCGAGAAGTTGACGTTCTTATAGTAGACGAGCCAACTACTGTTCTCACAAAACAAGAAGCTGATAATTTAATGGAAATACTTAAAAGCATCGCTAAAACAGGAAAAGGAATTATTTTTATTACTCACAAGATGTCTGAAGTATTTAATATTGCCGACAAAATAACTGTTCTGCGTAAAGGACTAAAAATTGCCACTGTAGATAAAAACGACACAAATCCTCGTAAGCTGGCAAAAATGATGGTTGGCAAAGAGAGTGAAATCACTTTTGAAAGACCAAAAGTAGAAACAAAACCTAGCGTTATAAAAATACAAAATCTGTTTGTAAATTCCGATAAAGGAGTCTTGGCTGTTAACAATCTCTCTTTTGATCTGGCAGGTGGGGAAATTATTGGAATTGCCGGAGTTAGTGGAAATGGTCAGGTCGAGTTGGCTGATGCTCTTACCGGTAATCGTGATGTGATACGAGGAAAGATCTTTTTTAAGGGTGATGACATTTCAAATGATCCTCCTGTAAAGAGGATAGATAAAGGCGTCAGTTATGTTCCAGGAGACAGAATACGTGTGGGGGTTGCAGGTAATCAATCTGTCTGGGAAAATATTATTAT
>CAXCCM010000141.1:0-4749 GCA_963981005.1 uncultured bacterium
ATTGCCAGTGGTGTGGGTTCGACTTTAGCTATTTTAACTTATGAATTATTAACTGTGCTTGGAAAAAGAGAAAGTTGAGAACTGACTAAACAATTTAATAAAAAAAAGCGGGGATTTAACTCCCCGCATAAAATAAATTTTACTTTTCCTCTGGCTTGCAGCAACTCTTAATGATCTTTTGAACTGATTCTTCATCGCAGCAGCAGTTTTGCATCATTACTTTACATTTGTCTTTGATGTCTTTTCCTGTGATCTCGATCTTGATGTCATCATCGATTTCAGTTACTTTCATGTTACGACATTCTTTTTCCATCTCACTTACCTCCCTTAATATTATTAGACGTATTTAAATACATCTATATGTTATTAAAAAAATATACCTCATACTTGTTTCTCTTTAAAATTTCCCATAAAATCTGAACAACAATCTGAAATACATATTTTGTTTAATGAATAAAATACTTCCTTACCTTCTTTCCTGCTTCTAACAATTTGTGCATTTTTTAGAATATTAAGATGATGTGAAATTGAAGGTTGTTTCATATTGAAATGTGTGCAAATATCAGAAACACACATCTCAGCTTTTGTTAACAACTTCATGATCTTAATCCTGGTAGGATCAGATACTGCTTTAAAAAATCCACAACAATCATATTCCATAATTAGCCCTCATGTTATATAGACATCTTCCTATGTGTTATAAGTTAATTGTAACTTTAAGGATGTCAAATTTTTATTGATCTTATTTTTATTTTAGATTCACAAATGTATTATCTCACTATTTTGAGATAACTTACAGTACTACAACTCACCCACAAAAAACCCCGGACGAAGCCGGGGTGAGATTAAGCTATAGAGGGAGGGAGCTTTTTCTCTTTTTTTTACGAATTATGTTTTGATCTTTATAATTTTCTTTTTATCTTTGCGATCACCTAATTTGATCTTCAATTTTTCAAGTTTTCCATCTCTTATAACTTCTAATTTTACTTTATCATTAATTCTGAATTCTTTTAACAATAAAGAAAGCTGATTATCACTATAAACTTTTTCACCTGCAAATGTTATTAGTACATCCTTAGCTTGTAAACCGGCATCAGATGCAGGACTGCCATCAACAACATCTTTAATTAGAATTCCTCTTTTTTCTTTTACATTGTATTCCTCATACTTTTCAAGTGAGAGGTCAAACAAATATACACCAAGATATGGTTTTGGATGGTATTCTCTTTCGATAAGAGTTAAGTCAAAGTTTTGTGTTGATCCATCTCTCCAAACTTCAACATTGATTTTCTGTCCTTTCTTCTTTTGGTAGTACATTTTACTTACTTGATCTGTTGAACGAACTTTTTCTCCATCGATCTTGAGTATCACATCATCTGTTTTCAAACCAGCTATATCAGCAGGTCCATCTTTTACTATCACATCGATAATAATACCATAATTCCCTTTAATGCCAAGTTCATCATAATCTTTTTGCCACATATCATTTAAGTACACACCCATTACCAACTTGCTTTCGGCATAAACAAACGATACCGTTATAGCCATCAAAATAATAATTGTAATAATTTGTTTCTTCATTTTTCCTCCTGTTTTAGTTTTAAGTCTTCTACAAGTTCAATAGAATTAAAACAGAAAGGTTACAAAAAAAATTGTTGTTACAGAAAAAGAGTTCGTGAAATTGTCTGTAAAATAAGAGAAGGTGAGCTTCTGTTCACCTTCATATAAGTTCATTAATCAGACAATTTTGATTCTTACAGTATCACGTTCTCCTGATATTCTCCAAATTCTTCACGCAACACTCCACAGATCTCACCGAGTGTTGCATATTCTTTAACTGCTTCCACAATAATCGGCATTAGGTTACTTTTTCCTTTCGCAGCATTTCGAATAGCTTCTAATTTTTTGTTTACTACTTCATTATTTCTAGAGTCTTTTAAAACTTTTAATTTTGCTTTCTGATTATCACCGATGATCGGATCAACTTTTAAAAGCACTGGCTTAACTTTATCTTCAGCTTTAAATTCATTTACGCCAACTACAATACGATCTTTTGTCTCTATTGATCGTTGATAATCGTAAGCTGAATTCTGAATTTGCTGTTGAGCATAACCTTTTTCAATTGCACTTACCATGCCACCCATTTTCTCAATTTTATCTATCATTTCTTCTGCTTCATCTATCATATTTTTTGTTAGTGATTCAACAAAGTAGGAACCGGCAAGCGGATCGATGGTATTGGTTACTCCACTTTCATGAGCAACAATCTGCTGGGTTCTAAGTGCTATTTGCACACTATCTTCTGTTGGAAGTGCAAGTGCCTCATCACGTGAGTTTGTATGCAAACTTTGTGTACCTCCAAGAACTGCTGCCAAAGTTTGAATTGCAACACGAACAATATTGTTATCTGGCTGCTGAGCTGTGAGTGTGCATCCTGCTGTTTGTGTATGAAATCTAAGCTTGAGTGATTTTGGGTTTGTAGCTCCAAATTGTTCTTTCATTAATTTTGCCCAAATAAATCTGGCTGCACGAAATTTAGCAACCTCTTCTAAAAGATCATTATGAGCATTAAAGAAAAAGGATAAACGTGGAGCAAACTTATCTACATCTAATCCGCTTTCTATCGCTGCTTTTACATATGCAACTCCATCTGCAAGAGTGAATGCTACTTCCTGAGCTGCGGTTGAACCTGCTTCTCTAATGTGATAACCAGAAATGGAGATGGTGTTCCAATTAGGAACACTCTGTGAACAATATTCAAAAATATCTGTTATAAGTCTCATAGATTCTTTAGGTGGGAAGATATAAGTTCCTCGGGCAATATATTCCTTAAGGACATCATTTTGTATCGTGCCACGAAGTTTTTCTACAGAAACACCTTGTTTTTCTGCAACTGCAATATACATTGCAAGCAACACAGAAGCTGGTGCATTAATCGTCATGGAAGTTGAAACCTTATCAAGCGGAATTCCATCAAAAAGGACTTCCATATCTGCTAATGAATCTATCGCAACGCCCACCTTACCAACTTCTCCCTCACTCATTACATGATCGCTATCATAGCCCATTTGGGTTGGAAGATCAAATGCAATGCTGAGTCCTGTTTGCCCTTTTTGTAATAGGAATTTATATCGCGCATTAGATTCTTCAGCATTACCGAATCCGGCATATTGACGCATTGTCCAAAACCTGCCCCGATACATTGTAGGTTGAACTCCACGAGTGTAAGGATATACATCTGGGAAACCGATATAATCTTCATATTTTAAATCTTTTGTGTCTTCCTCAGTATAAATTCTTTTTACAATTTTATCGGAACCTGTTAGAAAATTTTCTTTTCTTTCTGGGAATCTACTAACAGTTTTTTCTACAGATCTTTCAAATAACATTTTCTGCTCATTAAATGTCTTTGCCATTTTATTCTCCTGTATTTGATTCATTTTGGTCAATACGAATAGCACTATTATTATGTCAATTAGAAAAGAATCTTCAATTCTACAATTATTTGCACATTTTGCAGCAAGTTAAATTACTGATGACAATAAAATATCAATTTGTAGCAATAAAAAAAGGGTGCAAATTGCACCCTTTTTGTTAATAAACTTGTCTTATTTATAACACGCCTACACTTTTACCTATTTTTTCAAATTTCTCTAGCGCTAAATCAAGCTGATCTTTTGTATGAGTTGCCATGAAACTTGTACGAATAAGTGTATCATTTGGGGCTACTGCAGGTGGAACAACTGGGTTAATGAAAACACCTTCATCATCTAACTGCTTCCACATTTTAAAAGCATTCATTACACTTCCAACGTGAAGCGGGATCACAGGAGTACAGGATGTTCCAGTATCATAACCCATTGCTTTAAAATTTTTCATCATATAATGCGTATTATCCCAAAGTTGATCTATTCTTTCAGGTTCTTCTTTCATGATCTTCATTGCTTCTAAAACCGTTGCGGCGGATGCTGGAGGAAGAGAAGCACTAAAAATTAGTGATCTAGCATGATGTTTAAGGTAATGAATTACATCATGGCTTCCAGCAATAAAACCACCAACAGAAGCTAGAGATTTACTGAATGTTCCCATAATCAGTTCAACATCATCAATGCAACCTGCTGCCATAGCAGCGCCGGCACCGGTTTTATGCAATACACCCAGAGAATGAGCTTCATCCACCATTACAGAAGCACCATGCTTCTTTGCAATTTTACAAATATTTGGGATATCGGCGATATCACCTTCCATACTAAATATACCATCAACTACTACTAAAGCACCTTTCCCAGCTACTTTTTTCTCTAAAACTGTATCGAGATGCTGCATATTGTTATGATTAAATCGTACCATTCTACCAGGAGAAAGAGCACATCCATCAAGAATTGAAGCATGATCAAATTTATCTGTTACTATAAATTCATCTTTATCTACTATTGCAGATATCGTACCAAGATTTGCCATGTAACCTGCAGCAAAAGCCAGAGAAGCTTCCTTCCCAACTAATTTTGCTAATTCAGCTTCCAATTCTATATGAATATCTAAAGTACCATTTAAGAATCTTGAACCGGCACATCCAGTTCCATATTTATCTGTCGCTTTTTTAGCTGCTTCTATAACCCTTGGATGATTTGTAAGCCCAAGATAGCTGTTAGATCCCATCATCAACATTTTCTTTCCATTACAAGTTACTTCGGTATCCTGTTCGGAATCTATAATACGAAAATAGGGATAGTGTCCTAAAGCAATAAT
>CAXCCM010000142.1:0-4720 GCA_963981005.1 uncultured bacterium
ACAATCACCACCACCTGTTACCACAAGACACCTTTTTTTCATACACACTCCACAAAATATTTACTAAGTTAGATTCAATAATTCAACATAATATGACAAGGATTTTTTATGTTAATTTAATACAAATCTCATAAATATTTCAATAATTATAAGTTAACAAAAAGCCCCTCAGAACAACTGAGGGGCTTGCTATTAATTAATACTTCTATTTTATCATCATCATCTTACGAGTTTTTGTATAACTCATTGTTTCTAATTTGTATAGGTAAACACCACTTCCGTATTGTGTTCCATCCCACTCTATTATATGTTCTCCTGCATCAAGGTTTTGTGATTCAATTACCTGACCTCTAGAGTTAAATATTGTTAGTTTTCCTTCTTCTCCATCTTTGATGTCGCACATAATGGTAGTACTTGGATTAAACGGATTTGGATAATTGCTCTGTAACATTGAAGTTGTTGGAAGTTCTTGTATTACAGATCCTTCAATAAATGCTGTTATTGGTCCCCACATATTGGAAGTTCCGTCGTACTCGGTTGCTTCAAGATAGTAGTAATAAGTTACATCTTCGTCTACTTCATGATCTTCAAAAGTATAAACAGCTGGCTGAGCAGTGTTCGTTCCAGCTTGAGTGTTAAGTAATATTTGTTCAGAATCATCTTCTGTTGATCTATATAAATTCCAACTATTTATAGAAGATTCAGATTGTGTTGTCCAGCTTACTTGTACAAATTCATTCATGATAATAGCAGTTGTAAAATCAGAGAGAGTAACTGGGAGTGGAGTTCCATTAGCATTATTTCCAGGTGAGAATAAGGCACCACCAGAACCGCTTGCTAAACTATGTTTCACAAAACTTCCAGTAATGTCAGGATCTCTTGTAATTGACTGATTATCTCCACCTTCACTGCCATATGTATAGGCAACTACTTCTGCATCAGACCCATTATCTAATGTTATCGTATCACCAGAATTATTTAATCCTAGAGAGCCTGTAGTTGCTACAACAACTGATGCACCACCAAATGAACCTGTTGGTGTTCCACCACCAAAAACAACAACAGCATTATTAGCAGGGATTACTGTGCTATTAGCAAAAGTATGTCTAATTCCAAATCCATCTGATAACGTCCAACCACTGATATCAATACTTGAGTCACTATTATTTATTAGTTCAACAAACTCATCTTCACTTGTGTTCACTGATCCATCACCATTAGCATCACCGAGTGATGCATCAGGATCTGCAAGAATCTCATTTATTACCCAAGGTGAACCTACTGAAGCTGTAATTGTCCCGCTTGTTGAATTATAAGAAGTATTTTGAATAAGTGCATCAAGTTCAAAATCTTCAGCTGTATCATATTGAACATCAGCCCATGTATATACTCCATTTACTAGAGTTTGACCATCTCCTATACCAACTCCAGTACCAGATAAATTTCCAGTCCCACTTTCTAATGATAGCTCTATATCGTTCGCACTGTAGTCAACATCAATATTTCCATTTACATCAACAGCTCCACATGTTACGGAAAAATCTGTATTAGTCGTAACACTAGAAGGAACAGAAATAAATCCAGAAGCAGAAGCAGTTACTCTAATATAGAAGTCATTTGAGTTAATATCTGAACCAAAATCAGATGCGAATCCTGAACCAGTTGGATCAGCAGTGAAGCCATGGTTGTCTGCATCAATAAAGAATGACAATGTATCATTATCTGCAATATTACTTGTATTCAAATAAACAGAAAACAAAACACCAACCGTTGTCCCTGTAGGTACAACAAAATCATTTAATGCAAATGGAATATCAATGTATGTATCTGTTATCGTTTGAGTCCCAGTCGTTACAGTTCCACCATTGATAGTAATTCCTTGTATATTATCAGACCAATCCGCGCTATTAGATGAATATGGTTTTAAGCGCATATTTGTAATTATTGTTGGTAATGCATCACTCGTTGCTGCATCAGTGATATTTACTGTAAAAACCATTTGAGCTTCACCAGACGTATCAAGATATGATTGCACAGTTCCACTTGGAACTTGCCCAGCAGGTACAGTTACATATGATGTTTGGTCATTGGTGGGAGTAGAATAATCTGTAATTGAGAAATCATCTATATGTAATCTTTCTCCATCTGATCTAGTAACTCTAATCAATATATTGTCACTACTATTATTAAGATCGTAAGTCCATTCTGAATAAGTTGTACTTGAGGTACTTATCTGAGAACCAATATTAGACCAACCACCACCATTAATGTTAGCAGAAACATCATATACCGCAGTGGGAGAACTGTCCCAAGCACGATACCAAAAAGATATTGTTCCAACTCCACCATCTTTACCGTTTCCATCTCCTCCTTCATATTCAAGAAAGGAAGCAGCATTTCTTAGTCTAACGGCATTACCAGTACGAGCGTTTGTAGAGCTACACAAACCATTATTAATTTCAAATCCATTATGTGTATATGTTCCATAACTACCTTCAGATAATGCATCAAAATTCTCAGAAACAGCTCCCCATACTAAGCTCACTAAAAATAAAAAACTTAAGACAAATATAAATGTTTTTTTCATAATTCCTCCATATGAAATTATTTTGATTTTTTAACTTGCAGTAATAAAAAAAATATAAATATATATGTCAAATGGTTTGTATATATTCTATTTATAGTTCTCTTTCATTGTTTTACTCCGTCAGAATGAAATAAGTTCGGGAAACAAGAAAAGCCCCAACTTAAAAAGTCGGGGCTTAATGTAAATAATACTATTTGTAATTCGTTATTTAACGAGCAACATCTTCCTTTGATATTCTTTTGTATCTGTAATCAATTTATAGAAGTAAACACCGCTTGAAACTTGTTTACCATTTGAATCGTTTCCATCCCAGATAGCAGAATTAACTTGATCTGCATATACATGATCATTAAATATCGATTTGATTTTTTCACCTTTCACGTTGTAAATTATGAGTTCTACATTACTTTCTTCATCCAAATTAAAACTGATAAAAGTACTTGGGTTAAATGGATTTGGATAGTTTTGGTGTAATCCGTAAAATTCATAAGTATTTGGTGTATCTTCAAATGGAACATCAAGTGTGATCGGTTCATGAACAACTGTTTCACCATCTGTCGAGACATCTTCAATCCAATACCAATATGTTGAATTTTGTACAACTGGTTCAGTATCGACATAAATGTAATCTGATGCATAATTTGTTGTTCCATTGCCAGGAACAGGTACTGCATTTACTTGAGCAGCAGTTTCAAAGTTCTCATTTGTTCCTCTGTAAACGTTCCAGTAATCATTGTTCTCTTCTGATTGTGTTGTCCAATAAAGAGTTGGTATTTCACCGATGTATGTAGCATAGAATGAGGATAGGTTTACGGGGAGGATTTGATCAACATCTAATGATCCTGGTGTCGCATTTACATCATCATCAGAAGTCCAATCAGAAGCACCGTTTCCTATTGAAAGTCTATAAACCCTATTGCCTGAAGCAAGTACTAAATAAGAAAATTCGTCATCAGTTGGGGGATCAACACTTACTCCTAAAATATCTTCAAATAAATATTGTTCTGACCCATTAATTAGAGGACACACATTACTAGAATTTAAATAAATTACATTCGCATCCAAAGTAACGCTCCAAAAAGCTTCAAATTCAACTTGAGTAGCATCTCTTCCAAGTATTAAAAATCCATTTGCAGGAATTGTTGTATTGCTAGGCATTGTATAGCTTTGGGTTGAATTCGTCTGACGAATTACATAATTACTAATATTAATTGATGAATTATTGTTGTTATAAATTTCCACAAATTCATAGACATAATTACCAGTTCCACCTGCATCGGAATATTCACTAATATAAACTCCACTTTGCCCCCAAATCAAACTAGCCAAAAATAAAAATATTAAAGCTAATAAAACAATTTTCTTCATAATCCCCTCCATTTATTATTTAATTTCTTCTGTTACATACATAGTAATGTCTAATTTAAGTTCAATATCTAAAGTGGAATTCATAATCAAGTTGTCAAACACTTTATTTTTTTATTAAAATTGGATTTACAATATAATCTGGGAACAAAAAATGCATTTATATATTTATTAAAAAATACAATATAAATTTTGGAGGAAATTTTGAAAAAAATACTAATCTTATCGATCTTGTTAATTACAGTAGCAGTATTATCGGCAAATGATTTATTACAAACAACACTTTCAAATGGAATGCAGATCGTTGTTAAAGAAAACATGTTAAACGAATCAGTTGGATTTTACTGCTTTGTAAAAACTGGTTCTGTGAATGAAGGGAAATATCTGGGTGCAGGAATCTCCCACTATTTAGAACATATTGTCTCTAGTGGTGCTACTAAATTCCATACTGAAGATGAATATAATGAAATGGGAAAAGAGATGGGTTCAATTGTAAATGCTTATACAACTTCTGGAGCAACAGCATTTTACATTACAGTAGATAAAACTTACAAAGATATGGCGTTACGTAATATATCACAACAGCTACAATTTTGCCTTTGTGATTCTTTTGAAGTTGCAAGAGAGCAGGAAGTAATCCTTAAAGAGATAGTAATGCGTTCCACCCCAGCACATTCCAAAATATATCAAAGACATAATGAGCTAGTTTACCCAAACTCGAATAAAAGCTATCCTGTTATTGGATATACTGAGTTATATAAGACGATC
>CAXCCM010000143.1:0-4695 GCA_963981005.1 uncultured bacterium
ACTATATAAGTTAAGGGACAATGTCTCTATTTTGGCAGAAGCGAAAAACATATTAGATCAAAAATATGAAAAATATACAAATTATACTGCTGAGGAATTGCAGATAATTTTCGGCGTAAAAATGACATTCTAATGGAGGGTACGATAGATGAAAATCTTTAAATTATTAGTAATTTCTTTGCTCGTTTTCTTATTCGCATGTGAAGCAACAGACCTTGATAAAGGCAAAATTATAGGACGAGTTAAAAATCACTCTACAGGGGATCTAATAGAGGATGTTAAAGTATATTTAAGGCAGAAACAAGACGGTGTTTTTACTTTATATGATACTTTATACACAAGCTCAGTTGGTTATTTTAAGTTTTATGATGTGGAATCCGGAACATATGATATTCATGCTGCTAAATTTAGTGATGAATTAGAAGAGAACGTTTCTCATGTAACTCCATTCATTGATGAATTTGAATTTGATGATCAAGTTATCAGTCCATCTGTTGGTGATATAGAAGCATATACAATTAATAGTATTAATGCTTCGATTTCTGGTACTGTTTATTATGAAGATGGTTCTCCAGCTAATGAAGCATCTATTGAGATTCGATTATTGCAAGCTGAGGAAGAATTTATTTTTAATATTGTATATAGTGATGCAAATGGTGATTTTAGTAGTGCTGATTTTATTACAGGGAATTATTACTTAATTGTTAATAGCTTTGGTGTTGTTCCAGCTGTTTCTGCAGTTACGGATATTTTCTTTCATGATGGGAATGGAGAGGAAGCAATTGGAGAGATTTATCTAAATTGATAATGCATACTTGACATAATCTCATCAGTTTTTTTTATTTAGTTTGTAAATCATAGAGTGAAGCTTGATGGTGCAAGAGTAAAAGGGAATCCCGTTAAAATCGGGAGCGGTCTCCGCCACTGTAAGCAGATTTATCAATTAATAATTAGATTTCAGTTCACTGAATTAGTTTTGGGAAGGATTGAAATCAATAACATAATCTGCAAGCCAGGAAACCTGCCATAAAGCTTATTTAGCCAATACTCCGGAGCAAGAGTTATTGTTAATTAAGTTTTAGGTATCCTTTTATTTTAGCAGCTTATTTTAAGCTTCTTAAAGTAAAAGGATTTTTTTATGAAAAGAAATTTGCTGTTGTTAGTTGTAGCTTTATTAATATTTTCTGGATGTTCAAGTAGTGAGCATAAAGCGGGAAAGCGATATATTGTTACATCACCAGAGATTGCAGAGATAATATATTTACTGCAGGGTGTTAAAAATATTGTTGGAGTTACCATTGAATGTGATTATCCTGCTAAATTAAATAAAATAGAGAAAGTTGGAAATTTCGGTAAAGTTGATTATGAAAAAATAATTTCACTCGATCCTTCAATTGTTTTTACATCCGGACTAGAACAAGAATTGCTTACCTCTGAACTTGAGAAGTTGCAAATCCCTACGGCAAAATTCTACCCGAACTCTATTGATGATATGATCTTTTCTATTCGTGAAATTGGCAAATTGATTGGAGTAGAAGAACGAGCAAATTTTGTAGCTGACAGTCTGATGATAGAAATTGAAAAGATCTCACAAAATAATAGTGATAATTCACCACAAGTGTATGTGGAAATCTATAATAATCCGATAATGAGTGTATCAGATAAATCCTTTGTTGGTGAAGTAATACAAATATCTGGTGGAGATAATGTCTTTGCTGAACTTCCAAGAGATTACTCACGTGTTAAAGCTGAAGATGTAATCAATGCGAATCCAGAAATCATAATTCTTACATGTCCACCAGAATTTACAGCAGAAAGCATTAAAATACGCAAGGGTTGGGAAGTGATCTCTGCTGTTAAAAATGATCGTATTTATACCGCACTTGATATAGATCCTGATCTAATAATTCGGGCAACCCCACGTATTGTTGAAGGCATGAAACAATTGCAGAAGATAATTAATGATGAAAAATAAAATTATCCAAATTTTACTGATTGCATTTTCTTCAATATTAGTTTATCTTTATTTGAACTATCAGGTTGAAAGTCTACATATAATCATGCAAATCCGTCTTCCACGACTCATGTTGGCTTTTCTGGTTGGATTTGTTCTTTCGGGAGTTGGTTATTCATTTCAAATAATGCTGAATAATCCTCTAGCAGAACCATACATTCTTGGAATCTCCTCCGGTGCAGCGTTCGGAAGTATTTTAGCCAGTGTTATGGGATTTTATTTATTTATGCCATTGTTTGGATTTGCCGGAGCATTGATTACATTAACTATTGTCTGGTTTCTTGCACATCTTGGCGGATTCTTTAACAGCACAAAATTATTACTTTCAGGTATAATTGTGGGAATGTTCTTCTCATCTCTTATATCTCTTCTCATGTACTTTAATCAACAAGATATTGGGAATATAATAAATGTTTTAATGGGGAATCTCGGGCACATTTTCAGCCATACAGAGTGGTATTATTTTTTAGTTGTATTTGGAATATCCATATTGCTGATGTTTTACTTGTTCTTGCTTTCTAGAAAATTGATGATTCTTACAACCGGAGATATTATAGCTGGAAGCCTCGGAATTGATGTGAAAAAGTTACGCAGAAAAATATTTATAATTAGCTCGCTTCTTACAGGAATTACAGTAGCTTATGCAGGAATTATCGGATTTATTGGTTTAATCGTTCCTCATATTGTTCGTATGATCTCAGGTGGTAATAAACGAACAGGAATTATTTATTCATCTTTGTTTGGTGCAATGCTCCTTATCTTATGCGATCTGATTGCAATGCACATTGCAGTTATTGAAGTTCCAGTTGGAATTATTACAGCATTCTTAGGTTGTCCGTTCTTCCTGTTCATAATGGCTAAAAGTAGATAGTTTATAATATAGTTCTTTAAAAGAAAATAGAGTGGGATGAAATAAAAAACCTTCGGGAATGATCCCGAAGGTTGAATTGAATATTTATGAATGATTAAATCGTAACTTTTACTTCCTTGATTTCATCAAATGCTTCTAAATGCTCTTCGATTTCTTCAACAACATTATTACGGTATTTATCGAATTTTGGAATCTCTACATCAATAGTTGCAATTCCATTTTCAAATCCGACATATTTAACCATTTTAAGTGTAACTATGTCTTCTCCAACACCAGGATAGATCACTTTCTTAAGTTCTTCAACTATTGTTTTCTTGCTAAATAATTCAGCTACGGCTAAACCGTGTTCGATTTCATATTTCTTAATGGCTTTTTTAAGCGTATCTACAGCCAGCACAGAGCAGTGCATCTTAACAGGTGGCAATCCATCAAGTTCGTGTGCGGCACCTTTCCAAGTAATGTTTTTGGCTTCTTCGATAGTTTTCCCCATTGCCATATCTGTGATTATAGATCCCGTGGCAATATTTGAAGCACAACCATACGATTGGAATTTAATATCATTTATAACATTTGTTTCAGGATCTATCTTAAGGGTTATAGAAATCTGATCACCACAAGCTGGGCTTCCTTCAGTTGCTTCAGCATCCGGATTTTCCAACTTACCTACATTGTGTGGTTTCATAAAATGATCTAAAACTTTTTGTGAATATTGCATTTTATTCTCCTTAATTTTCTTTAATTAATTGCAAAGTGGGCTTCTAGATCGAAGCTCTTTTACTACTTCTGCAAGTTTTTCTACAGTGTAGTCAATTTCTTGGAACGTATTGTATCTACTGAATGTGAACTTCATTGAACTGTGAGATTGTTCGTGATTTCTGCCAAGTGCCATTAGAACATAATTTGGTTTTAATCCTTGGGAAGCACATGCGCTTCCGGTAGAAATAGAAATGCCACTAATGTCCATCATCATCATAATTGCTTCACCTTCTATATAATCAAAGGAGATGTTTATATTATGAGGAGCACGTTTATTTCCTCGAGGACCATTCAATAATGTATCTGGAATTGTAGTTTCAATTTTATTGAGTAAATAATCAGATAATTTACGGATCTTAGACATATTATCTTCTTTTTCATCAAAAGCAAGTTCAACAGCTTTAGCAAAACCGGCAATAGATGCAATGTTCAATCCACCTGTTTGAAGATTATCCATTCGGTTAACTCCATGCTGAACTAACCCAAGTTTAATTCCTTTTCGTTGATACAAAGCACCAATTCCTTGAGGTCCGTGAATTTTATGAGCACTGATAGACATCAGATCAATTCCCAATTCATTCACATCAATTGGAATGCGAGCGTAAGCTTCACAGGCATCAACGTGAATTGCGATCTTCTGTTCTGCACTATCTAAGATCTCTTTGATCTCTTTTAGTGGCTGGATCGTTCCAACAGTATGATTTCCAAGAGTTGTCATAAACAAAATTGTATCTTCACGAATTGAATTCTTTAATTGCTCAAGATCAATAAAACCTTCATTATCAGCTTCAAGATAAGTTACATCGAAACCGCTGCTTTCAAAAAATGCTGCGTTGGTTAGGATGTCTGGGTAATCTATCACTGAGCAAATAATATGCGTTCCTTTATTCGAGTTAGCAGTTAAGTAACCCTTTATTGCTAAATTGTTTGCAGCTGTTCCACCAGATGTAAAATGTATCTCTTTTGAATTGGCTCCCATAGAATTTGCAATTACTCTTTTTGCATTGTCCAGATCTTCGGATGTTGTTGTTCCCATTGCATTAAAATTCTCTGG
>CAXCCM010000144.1:0-4621 GCA_963981005.1 uncultured bacterium
TCTAATAAGATCAGACATTCATCCTCCGTGTTACGAAAAGACAGAAATGTAACACGGAAAATTATGTCAAATGAAAAAAATTAAAATATTTTCTTGTAAATATGGCAATATGGGTTGCCATCGGTTTTGCTATAATAATCTTGATGGTACTCTTCTGCATGCCAGAATTTAGTAACTTTTACCATGGCAGTGGCAACTTCATAATTCTTGTTTATCAATATTTTTATAACTTTTCTTGCAATCTCTTCTTGCTCATCACTTGTATAGAAAATTGCAGAACGATATTGCTCTCCAATATCTGGTCCCTGCCTATCTACCTGAGTAAAATCGTGGATCTCGAAAAAGAGTTTAGTCAATTCCTCATAAGAAACTACATCGGGGTCAAAAATAATTTGAATAGCTTCTGCATGACCAGTTGTTCCATTACAAACCTCTTTGTAGGAAGGTTCTCGTTTATCACCACCAATATATCCAACTGAAATATCCATAACACCTTCAACTTTCTGAAACAGATATTCTACACCCCAGAAACAACCCCCAGCAAAAATTGCAGTTTCTAGCTTTTGTTTTTCAGGAATGAAATACAAAGAGATTGAATTAACACAATGACGAATATTTTTCTCAGTATAATTTTCTCCAGTAAAAATGTGACCCAAATGAGCACCACAATTACTACAAGTGATCTCGGTTCGAACTCCATCAGCATCTTGGACTTTATTAACAGCGCCTTCAATTTCATCATCAAAACTTGGC
Organism: uncultured bacterium; assembly: GCA_963981005.1. Taxonomy (GTDB): domain Bacteria; phylum Cloacimonadota; class Cloacimonadia; order Cloacimonadales; family TCS61; genus Tenebribacter. The sequence goes on from CAXCCM010000144.1 coordinate 754, forward strand.
CATCCACAATTGGAATCAAATTTATCTTCCGATTTGAATAATGGTGCATCACAACGCTTACACAAATACGTTCCTATCTTATCATTTTTATAGAATTCACCACTGAAAGGTTGTTCGGTGCCCTTATGTATTATAACTCGTTCTTCTTCAGAATTAAGTTCATTGAATTTCATTATTTCGTTTCCTCCCAATAAGCCTGAGATAGTAAGAATCAATGATAAGATAAATATTTTCATTTTTCTTACTCACTTAATTCTGTTAATTTATCTTTAACTATCTCAACATGTTTTACTTCACCGGATTTTCTTTTAACTCGAACTTTCACATTACTCCAAAGTGCAGCTACCTTTTGATCAGGAGAAATTAGGAAGGTTGAACGAATAACACCCTCGTATTCTCTACCATAGTTTTTCTTTAAACCCCAAGCTCCATATGTCTTCATAACTTCTTTCTCAGTATCACTCAATAAGGTAATTCCTAGTTTATGTTTTTTGATAAATTTTTGATGTGATTCAGTGCTATCGGGGCTTACTCCAAGAATTTCAGCATTAAGCTTTGAATAATCGATTTTATGTTCTGTGAAATCACAAGCTTCTTTTGTACAACCAGATGTATTATCTTTTGGGTAAAAGTACAATATCACCCATTTACCTTTAAAATCACTTAGTGAGACATTATTACTATTATTATCTTTCAAGACGAAGTTAGGTGCAATATTTCCAATTTCCAACATAATTCCTCCAATTAGTTATAAAATCTAACTTAATTGTCTGAATATCAAAAATATTATTTTATCAGAAGCATTCTCTTTGTTAGAAAAGTATTTCCACAAGTGATCTTATAATAGTAGATGCCGCTTGAAACAGATTTATTCGTCCGATCTGTTCCATCCCAAACTACTGAATATTGTTTGCCAGAGAGATTGTCGGCAGAATATTGTTTTACTTTCTGACCCTTTAAATTGTAGATCATAATTTGCACATCTTCATTGATTTCAGTAGATTGATTATATGTAATTGTAGTAGATGGATTAAATGGATTTGGATAATTTGTAACAGAATATTGTGAATGTAGGTTAATTTCTTCATCATCTACACTCACAGAATTTGTAGCTTCATAACTATAGCCAATTTGAGTATAAGAGGTATATGTATCTGTAACTATCATTAATACTTTATCATATTCAATTCCAGAATTATGTAGCGTAATGCTGCCACTCATTACTTCATCTAACTCCATCTCTACAACTTCAACAGGCTCATCATAATAGAATTTTACAAACTGCACATGGAAATCAGAGTTTAAGGATTCACCGGAGAAATCAACTGAAAGATCTAGATCGGTATTTTCAAATAAAATGTAATTTACACCCCAGTGATTCATCGAATAATTATCGGATGAAACTGGATAGCTTGAATATTCTGCAGTATTAGCAAGAGAAAATTGACCAGTTCCAATTGGATTATCTGAATAGCTGTATAATCCATCCATAAATACTGGGTCGTTTATATGATTTGCAATTACCCAATTATTAAAAACATCTATAGAAGAAATATCAGTTCCCCAACCGGTTTCTAATAGAGCAGCATCTAACCCAGCTGTGCTATTGCCTGCTTCTTGAACCAGATTAAAGATAATATTCTCCTCATCAATTACGTAATGTTCATAAAGATAATGCATAAACAAATAGCTTTGAGGATAGTCGGCTCCTGCAGCCCAATGCACCAAGTTATTATCCGGATTTTGTGTAAATAACATCATCCAATATGGGCTTATCCAACCATTAACCCATTGTGCAAAACCAGCTAATCCCTCGTTCACCCAGGTTGTTTCATTAGAATCATGATTACAATGTATAAGATGTTGAAATTCATGAGCTAAAGTTGCATAACAATAACTACTGTGAATTCCTGCATCATGTGGATTATCATCAATATATATGAGTTCCATATTATTACTATATGCCCCGCCTAATAGATCGGAAGGAGAAAAGTAACCATTAATGTTTGTGTCATCAATATTATAGATCAAAATATTTGTTTTACCATTTCCATCAATATCAGAGGTTAATCCAAACATTTCAGTATCCAATTCATAAACACCTTTTGTAGGGTCAGTAGCAGTTGAATCTTCAAAAGCATTTCTTAAGTGTTCAACATCGGTTTGATCTATCGTGATATTCCAAATATCGTCATGTACATAAATATTGCATAATGTCGAATTTATTTGTCTGGTTGCAGTTATTTGAGTATGAGAATTATTTAGAAAGTTATAAATCCATAAATTAATAGTCTCATCAGTATCTCTATTTTGAGGAGTTGTCACAACTTGTTCATTAATGGAACTTAATGCATTCAATTGCTGAATTCTTGTCATAACCCTTTCAGCATCTTCAATATCACCTAATAATTCCTCTGGTTGCTGAATTGCTGCCAGTAATATACTTATGAAAACTAATCCAATAACTAATAACTTCTTGATCATTTTTCCTCCAGATCTAGCAATTTTATTAATCTTTCATTCCTTCAATCGTCTCAATATAAAGTTCTTTTCCTGCAATTAATTCAGTATTAAAGGAGTCACATTCCGGGCACATAAAAATTGGTTCATCAATTGTGAATTCATGCTTGCAATCTTCACATTTAACCTTAACATTTTTTTCAGTCATAAAAAGTGAAGCATTTTCAAATCCTTCATATTCTTCTTTCATATATTGGAAGTTAGTAATCATTACTTCCTCAATAATCTGATGGAATTTCCCAACAACTATTTTAACTTCATTTATTTCTTTGAGATGTTCTTTGATTCTGATATCTTTTGCAATTTCTAATAATGAGTGAACTATAGCACCTTCATGCATTAACAAATCCTCGGAAGCGGATCGGATTCCAACATTAATAAAGGACGTAATCCACCTATAGAAGTTCTTAAATATACACCTTTAACTTCTGCAGTAACTTCTCCAATAATTTTACTTTCTTTTCCATATTTATGTTTCTTCATTTCACTTAACAGGTTGGAAGTTTCACCTGATACAAAAGAGACAAGTTTCCCTTCATTCGCCATATAAAGTGCATCAAGTCCTAGAAGTCCGCAAATTGCATTCACAGCATCTGTAATTGGAATATCCTCTTCATTAATGATTATTCCCAAGTTTGTATCTTCGGCAACTTCATTTAAAATTGTAGCTACTCCACCACGAGTTGCATCCCTTAAGAATTTCACATTGCCGCTTTTTAGCATTAATTGAGTCAGGTCGTTTAAGGAAGCACAATCACTCTCAGGGGCAGGATCTAGATCAAGTTTTTCACGAGCATTAATAATTGCTACAGTATGATCTCCGATTGTGCCATTAACAATTATTTTATCTCCATTGTTAATATTATTAGAAGTAAGGTTTACACCTTCAGGTAGGAACCCAACACCGGTTGTTGTTATGTACATGCCGTCAGCTTTACCGCGCTCTACCACTTTTGTATCTCCGGCAATTATTTTCACGTTTGCCTCTTCCGCAGCATGCTGAACAGACTCTGTGATCTTCTTTAAATCATCAATCTTGAATCCTTCTTCAATGATGTATGTGATCAAGAGGTATTTTGGAACAGCACCTTTCATTGAAACATCGTTCACAGTTCCAGTAACAGAAAGTTTACCTATATCTCCACCTGGGAAGAAAATTGGCTTTATAACATGGGCATCTGTTGTAACTACTGTTCTATTTTCTATCTCAACTGCATCATCCAAAGTTGGGAGTTTAAAATTCTTATTAAAAACATCATTAATTAACCTTCTGGTTAATCCTCCGCCACTTCCATGACCGAGAGTGATTATATCATCTTTCATATTATATTTCCTTTAATCGGTGTAG
>CAXCCM010000145.1:0-4547 GCA_963981005.1 uncultured bacterium
AAGAAAGCAGAAGATGGAAATGGAATAATTATTCGTATGTATGAAACTGCTGGAATAAATACTGAAATCACTTTCCAAACTGTAGAAGAATGGGAACAGTTGTTCGAAACAGATATGCTGGAAAATGCTCTTAACCAAATTTGTGAAAATGCAAATGAGATCAAATTACTGTTCAAACCTTTTGAAATTAGAACTTTTAGGATAGTTTGAGAAATGCAGTACTCGATTTGGATGAATAGTAAAGACCGAAAAGAAGATGATTGGAAACGTGACTTTACTAAACTGCAAAAAGCTGGAATCTCTAATATCTTCTTAAGTGGTAAACCAGAAGATCTGGAAAATGCTTTAAAATATGCTACTGATTTTAATCTTCAAATTCACAATTGGATCTTTACAATGATTTGTAATGATGAAAATATAGTTAAGAATCATCCTGACTGGTTCACAGTAAATGGTTTGGGACAACGATCGCATGAGAATCCACAATATGTTGGATATTATAAATGGCTCTGTCCTACCAATCCCAAAGTGCAAGAATACTTAAAAAAGCGTATAGAAAAACTCTGTACGATTTCAGAATTAGCTGGAATTCATTTGGACTATATCCGTTATTGTGATGTCATCTTACCGATCGGTTTACAACCAAACTACAATTTAATTCAAACTAAGGAAGAACCACAATTTGATTATTGTTACTGTGCACATTGCAGATCTGCTTTTAAGCAAAAAGCTGGAATCGATCCAGTTGAGCTTGTTAATCCATCGGAAGATCCAACATGGCTACAATTTCGTTATGACAGCATTACAAACATCGTTAATACACTTGCAGAAATAATTCATTCTCACAAAAAAATTGCAACAGCAGCAGTTTTCCCTACTATCATGCAGAAAAATGTACGGCAAGAGTGGCATAAATGGCAACTTGAAGCTGTATATCCAATGCTGTATCATTCTTGTTATAATGAAGATCTTAGCTGGATTAATAATGAAGTTCAAAAAGGTAAACAACTTCTGCAATCTACAAAGTTGCACAGCGGTTTGTACGTTCCATCTATTGAACCAAGTAAACTAACACAAGCAATAAAATTTACTGTAGATGGTGATGCTGATGGAGTATCATTGTTTGATTTTAATACTATGGCAGATGAACATTGGAAAGTAATGCAAGATGAGATTCTAAATAATTGATTATTATAAATCCGAAAAATCTTTGTGATTATTAAAAAGTAATCGTGAAAAAAATCCCAACTCCGATTATTGGAATTGGGATTATATTTATTTTAAATGTAAATTATTTCAGTAATAGCATTTTCTTTGTTTCAGTATTATCTTCCGTTATTAATTTGTAGAAATAAATCCCAGAAGAAACCGATTTTTTATTATCATCCTTTCCATTCCAAACTACTGAATGCTGCCCGGCAGGAAGTTGATCATTTACAAGGTTCTTCACTTTCTGTCCTTTTAGATTATAGATTCCAAGAGTCACAAACGAGGAAGTTTGTGATACAGAAAACGATATTGTTGTACTTGGATTAAATGGATTGGGATAGTTCCAGGATTTCATTTCAGGTAAATCAACTATTTCTTCCTCTGAACTTACCTGAACAAGTAAATTATTATATATTTGCATTCCAGAAAGACCATCGGCGATATAAACATAATTTTCTTCTGCATCTACATTTAATGCAAAACAACCGCTTCTTTTGTAATAACCAACATTTAAAGGAGCAGTTGGATCCCAAAGAGCTATTACTTGAACTCCACCCAAGATATAATTTGCAATATACGCATAATCACCATCCACATGAATTCCCTGAGCAGAGTCACCTAAATAGCAGTATGAAATTGTTGTTGGTGCATACGGATCGGAAATATCAATAACTTCCATACCACCATAAGAATCAGCAATATATGCATAATCTCCTTCTACATCAATATCCCAGCCACGACTAACAAAATTTGTGTATCTGGTTACTACATGCGAATTTGACGGATCAGAAATATTAATGATATAAAGACCAAATGTATCATCATCTTGGAAGGGTCCATAGTCTATAACATAGGCATAATCACCCTGAACATCCAAAGCCTGTACATAACAATAATCTACGCCAGGAATTGCGCCATTTGTCCACCCTAAAACATGAGCAGAAAGATAGGGTGAGCTTGGATTTGAAAAATCAATTATACGCATTCCATCCCACCAACAAGCAACAAAAGCTAAATCATTTTTCGCAGCCAGATCATAAGTCATTGCTGGGGATGTGTAGAAACCTTCTCTATAAGGATTTGTCGGATCATCCACATTCATAATATTTACTCTATTTGGAGCACCCATACTTTTGGGAGAATATATGACATGCGTATTTGCAACAGCCACACATCCTCCATCTACCTCTGCATATCCAACTTCAATTGGATCGGAATAATCTGATACATCGAGCACTCTGAATCCATTACTTCCTAAATATACATAGTCTCCAGAAACCGCCATATCTGTTGTGTAACCAGGCATTCCATAACCACCAACAATCTGCATTGAGGCTGGATTTGTTATATCAAAAGAGATAAAACCATCGGAGTCACTTGTAATGTATATATTACCTTCCACAGCTGCGATATTTTTATAATTTGATGCATTACTGCTAACTAAATACGGATTTGCAGGATCAGCAATATTGATAGCAACCAGACCACATTCATTTCCCGAAACAAAAGCATGATCTTCATAAACAGCAACTCTATATGGATAACCGGTTACAGCACAATCTCCCACTTCAAAAGCATTGAGCGGATCGGTAATATCATAGATCTTTAAGCCAAATCCATATTTTGCGAAATATGCATAATTCCCACTGATATAAATATCACCCGTAGCATTTGGATATGTTGCTTCGATCGATGGATTTAACGGATCTGAAATATCTACAACACTTAAACCGCTAGAGCTATCCACAAGATAGGCATAATCACCTGATACTTTCATATACCATACATTGTTACCTGTTGTAATTGATGTAACTTCAAAAGGATCTGTTGGGTCAGAAACATCAATAATTCTTAAACCGTAACCAACTGTTGCTGCAAAAACATAATCTCCGGATGCATAAATTCCACCACGAGGATATGGTTCAGTTGGACATCTACTTAAGAAAACTGGATTGTACAGATCTGATAGATCCCAAATTTCTATACCGGAAAAATAAGCTGCAAGATACAAACGCTGAGTTGCTGCATCATAATAGCTTCCGTCTACTAATGACCTTGCTCTAACTTCAGATATGATCACAGGATTTTCGGGATCACTTACATCTGTTACTAACACTCCACCACCAGAGCCAACAAAGACCAGATCTAATTCCTCATTTGAGGATATTGAATAACTGTATCCAAATGGCCAGTTTCCTTCAAAACTTACATTTGTTGAATCATAATCGAGTGGCTCACGTAAATTGAAATTTTCATAGTTAAATCCAAAATCTCTATTAAAGAGTGTTCCATTGGGGAACGATTGTACGTTTTCTACACAAGTTGTAAAACCTGGATCAGCCTGAATCGCAATTGCTAAAGTAAATACAATAAATAAAAAATAACATTTTTTCACTTCATTCCACCTTTTATATTATTTTACTGATACTGCAATCTATATAAATCGTAATAAAGTCCTTCTTTTGCCAGTAATTCTTGGTGATTTCCCTCTTCCACGATCTCACCTTTATGCAGTACAATTATTCTATCTACATGTTGAATTGTGGATAGGCGATGAGCGATAATAATTGAAGTCCTGTTTTCCATTAATTTCTGCAAAGCATCTTGAATCAGAATTTCTGTTTCGGTATCAATATTAGCAGTCGCTTCGTCTAAAACAAAAATTGTGGGGTCATATGCCAAAACCCGAGCAAAGGCGATGAGTTGGCGTTGTCCAACGCTGAAAGTAGCTCCGCGTTCCATCACTGGTTCCATATATTTTTCAGGTTGACTATCAATAAAATTATGAACATTCACATATTTTGCTACTTTTTCCATTTCGGCATCAGAAATGGACTCATCGCTAAGTACTATATTATCTTTGATCGTTCCCGAGAACAGGAAAACATCCTGTTGAACAATTCCAATATTCCTGCGCAATTCTTTTAGATTGTATTCGTTTATATCTTTTCCATCAACAAGGATCTCACCTTTTTGGAATGGATATAATCCTGACAAAATACTGATGATCGATGTTTTCCCTGAACCTGTATGACCAACGAGGGCAACTTTTTCTCCAGCCTTTACTTTGAAGGAAATATCTTTGAGAACATCACCATTATCATTATAACGCAACCATACATTCTTAAACTCGATCTCGCCTTTCAGATCAACAGTATTCCCAACTGACTTTTCCAATCTGTAATCTTCAATATCTTTATCCATCAGATCGAATATTCGCTCAGATCCACTCATGGCAGCCTGCATAATATTGAATTTTTCACTAAGATGATGAATAGGCTCGAAGAATCTATCTAGGAACCACAAGAAAACCATAAATACACCCAATGTGATTTTAT
>CAXCCM010000146.1:0-4464 GCA_963981005.1 uncultured bacterium
AATGTTATTGCTAAAGTAAAGATCAACTTACATTTCAAAGCATTAGGTTCGTGTGGTAAACTGCACGAACCTGTTTTTATAGAAAACAAACTTAAAAATTCCAGTATAATACTATTAGAACTATGCTGATAAAACATATTATTATATTTATTAATATTATTAAATAATAAAAAAAAACTTGTAGAAAAATGAAAGGAATAAATTTCTCGGAACAGAAGTTGCATAATAAAAATTCGAAAATAATCTAGGAGGACGTATAATGTTTAAGAAATTACAAAATCAAAAAGGATTCAGTCTTATCGAGTTGTTAGTTGTTGTTGTTATTATTGCCATTTTGGCAGCTATTGCGGTTCCAATTTACATGAGTTATGTACGCCAAGCAAGATCAACAGAAGCACAATCTGCTATTGCTGCATTGCGCCAAACTTACAGAGTTCAGTATCAAACTTACGGATCTACAACAGATTACGATGTTGAATCTGCTTTAGAAGATACTAATCTTGGTAATAGAACAGAGAAGAATTGGGAATTTGAAGTTGTAGGTAACCCACCAAAGAAATATATGGCTACCTCTACTGCGGAATTTCCTGAAGGTGAAGGAAAATCAGTTTGGTACGACGTTGAAGATGCTGCTTATCATGGATATGGTATCGATGACGAGGACAGCGAAGAAGAAGAACTTCTCGACTAAGTTGAGTCGGGGGGTGTTTTTTGACTGTTAAAGAATTATTACAATTTACTTCAGATGCAGGTGCATCTGATCTGCACATAAGTGCGGGATCTATCCCAATGATAAGAGTATTGGGGCAGATGAAAAAACTAAATTTACCTGTGATGGAGGTTGAGGAAGTTGAAAAACTTATCTTCAGCACAATGAATGAATCGCAGATAACGATCTTCAAAGAAAAATTGGAGATCGACTTTTCTACAAAATTGGATGATGATACACGATTTCGTGTTAATGCATTCCACCAGGTTAACGGATTAGGTGTAGCATTTCGTGTAATACCTAATGCTATCAAAGATTTTGAAGATCTGCATCTCCCTGAAATTCTTGCAAGACTTTCTATGAGACAGCGTGGTCTTATTTTGGTAACCGGACCTACAGGTAGTGGTAAATCTACTACCCTAGCCACAATGGTTGATTACGTTAACGACCATAAGCATTGCCATATTATAACAATTGAAGATCCTATAGAATTCACGCATAGAAGTAAAAACTCGCTTATGAATCAAAGGGAAGTGGGGCATGACACTTGGTCTTTTAAGGCTGCATTGCGTTCTGCCTTGCGTGAAGATCCCGATGTGATATTGGTGGGAGAAATGCGTGACCTTGAAACTGTTGCATTGGCATTAACAGCTGCTGAAACAGGTCATCTTGTGTTAGCTACATTGCACACAAGTAGTGCTACAAAATCTATCGACAGGATAATTGATATGTTCCCAAAAGAACAGCAGGCTCAAGTTCGTTCCATGCTTTCTGAATCTTTACAGGCAGTAATTGCACAAACCTTGCTTCCTATGAAAGATGAAAGCGATAGAATACCTGCTCTTGAGATAATGATAGCAAATAATGCTGTTAAAAATCTTATTCGTGAAGAAAAAACATATCAGATCCCTTCTGTAATACAATCTGGAAATAAGGAGGGTATGCAGTCTAAAGATCAATCATTATATAATCATGTAATGAATGGTTATCTCGATAGAAAAGTAGCAGAAGAAGTAGCAGATAATCCAAAGATGTTTGCTACGGGGACGGCATTCTAATGTTTAAAAAGATATTAAGTTCAGAAGATGGTTTTGGTATCATCCAAGCTCTTGCGGGTTTGATGATCGTTACCATTGCTCTTACGGGGTTATTCTTAAGTTCGTATTATGCATGGCACAGTGCAATTGGGAATTACCACTACAGAGTCGTACTCTTAAAAGCTCATCAGAAATTAGAAGAAGTTAAGTACCTAAACAGGTATAACGAAGGCGTAACCTATACAAATTCGATAACTTCTGGAAATTTCTTAATTGATGATGAAAATGAAGAGCCTGTTTACGGACTTATCTATCCACCTACAATATCTACAACAACAGATCTTGCTGTTTCTCAGTATGTAGATTACGACAAGATAAGTATTAAAATAACTTGGCGTGATGGCCCAGAATATTTCCTTAATAGCATTCTTAATAAGGAAAGAACTCTGATTCTGCGTGAAGATTATTTTTATAGAACTAAGGATGAGGAATAGTTATGAAAATATTAAAAAATAACAAAGGCTATTCCCTTATAGAGATATTAGCAGGGCTTCCACTTGTAACATTGGTATTTGTAATATTTGGAATTGGAATAATTCATTTTACAACTACTTTTCAGGAAGTTAAACTGTATACTCAATTACAACAGGATCTCTTTGATGCTATAGAAATCATGAGACATGGATATATGTATGAAAATGTAACTGATGATGAAGGATTAATTGGATTGTCTACAGCTAAGAAAGTAGTAATTGGATCATCTTCCATTAAAGTTACACCTCTTGTACTAAATCTAGACCTGGAAAGTAATTACTGGGTTACTTATGCTATTAACGATAATAGTCAGATAGAAATAAACGGGAGTTATGGTTTAACGCCATTCCCCGAAAGACGAGTTATATTCCCATCTTCACCAACAAAATACATTGGCAATCAAGCTCAATTCAGGATAACGAACCCAAATCAAATTTGGAGTGTCGTCCATACTGATTTTGAAGGTAATGCTACAATGGTAAAAATTAAGCTTGTTGGTCAGGTTAGATTCCGTGAAAAACAACCACGCCAATCTAATGAAGATGATATTAGGAAGAACGTAAGAACAATTACCTATGAAACTGCTGTTTATTTAGGTAATTCTCATGCAGCTTCGGAATAAGGAGATATTATGAAGAAACTATTACAAAAATTACTTAATAATAATGGTAGTGTTCTCATAATGGTTGTAGCTGTTATGCTTAGTGTAGTTGCAGTTGCTTCCTCCGCCTCCTTAATGGTAATAAGCGGACATAACCAATTACAAACTCAATATTCTCATGATAAGATCCAGGAAGAGTTACTTTTGCGTACTGAAGCCACAAGATTGCATCTTGCTATAGAACATGATGATGCACGTCAGTTACCAGGACGTATTGTTGAAATTCTTGAGCCGGACAGAAGAACAACTTATTATATTTCTAGCAGGGGACAGCACATAGTTATTAATAGCTTCATGGGGCTTGCCACAGAACAGGCTTATGCAATTCAATCATTAATAACTGCCAAAAGAGAACGCTGGATCGTTCAATCATATAAATCTCCAATTAAAAGATATTCAGAACGTCTTATAAAGAATAAGAGTTTGGCAGAGTATCAATACTTCACAGATATTGAAGCATCTGAAAATGCTGATGGAGGATTTGCTGCAGCTCTTGTTAAGTTCTATGGTGATGACGATCTTTTTGGTCCTGTTCATTCAAATGATGATATTTGGATCCAAAATTCAGGTGGATGGCCAACATTTCATGATTATGTTACTACTGCCGGCAGGATAATGGATTTCGCAACAGGAACATTTGCTGTTAATAGCGCGCCTATGGACCAAATATTTCTTGGTGGTTATGCAGAAGAAGTGCCCCCAATCATATTTAGTCCTAATGCAGATCTTATTCGACAGAATGGTCTTACTTTAGGTGCAGATGATACCGATATAGTTTATGTAAAGCTTGGTGAGGGTAGTTTTGAAGCCAGATTTGGAGCAGTTGAAATAGTTGGTGTTGATACATTTGGTGTTTACACATGGTTCCCACAAGATGAGACTTGGGTAGATGCAGCTATTGCTGGTGGTGCAAACTGGTATGAAGATACCGAGCATATTTGGACTAACTATATTGCAAAAAAGGAGACTACATGGACAGTAGGTGGAGCATTTCCTGTTACCAACAATTCTGTGTGGGTTGGTGATGCTGAACTTTGGATAGAAGGTGAAGTATATGGAGCACAAACTTGGGCAAGTGCTGATACCGTATTTATAGTTGATGATATCACTTATGCAAATACAAATACCGGAAGCCCTCCAGATGTTATAGGCAATGTTAATCTTACAGATTACTTTGGACTGGTTTCGGAGAAGAAGATTTTGATTAGATATAAGCATAAAGATCCTTTTGATGATAATATGGCTCTGCGCGAAGGTAATTGTAATAATGTAATGCTTTATGGTGCATATGCTGCAATTGGAGAAGGTGATGAAAATATTCATGGGGTAATGTCATGTCATTATGATGGCATATTCACTTTCCAATATCATCATCCTCATGGCTCTACACCAGATTTTAATTCAGTGAGCCCATATATTTCTCAGGAATTTACACTCCGTCTTATTGATACAGCAGGTAATGGTTGGGAAGGTGCAGAAATGGATGTTTACATTAATGGAGAATTACTTTTAGAAGATATTAC
>CAXCCM010000147.1:0-4439 GCA_963981005.1 uncultured bacterium
TATAGTTCATTCATTTTATGGGGACCTCCAGGCACAGGAAAGACAACAATTGCCAGATTGATAGAGAAGAAAACCAAATCCAGATTCATATCTTTTAGTGCAGTTCTATCTAGCATAAAAGATGTTAAGCTCGTTATGAAAGAGGCAGAATTCACACTAAAAACACAGAATAAAAGCACAATTTTATTCATAGATGAAATCCATAGATTTAATAAATCTCAACAGGATGCATTTCTTCATTATTTAGAATCTGGTGCAGTCATTCTTATCGGTGCAACAACCGAAAATCCTTCCTTTGAAGTTATTCCGGCACTGCTTTCACGCTGTAATGTTTTTGTATTAAATCAACTTTCTGATGATGATATTAGCAAAATTATTGAGCGAGCAATGAAAGAGATAAACATAAAAATTGAATTTGAAGATAAGTGCGTTCCCTATATTGCAGAACTTTGCGGAGGCGATGCACGTAAAGCATTGAATTATCTTGAGAGTATAATCATGAATTCTAAGGGCAAGACAAAAATAGATGTTGAGTTTATTTCTAATATCCTAAGTAGGAAAGCAATGTTCTACGACAAAGATCGAGAGGAACATTATAATGTGATTTCTGCCCTTCATAAATCTTTACGTGGCAGTGATCCTCAGGCTGGGCTATATTGGCTTGCCCGAATGCTGGAGGCTGGAGAGGATCCGCTTTATGTGGCTCGCCGTTTGGTACGATTTGCTTCTGAAGATATTGGGTTAGCTGATCCTAATGCACTTCTTCAGGCAATTGCTGCAAAAGAAGCGTGTCACTTCTTGGGAATGCCGGAAGCAAATACCGCGCTGGCACAGCTGGTGGTTTACTTGGCCACCGCACCAAAAAGTAATGCACTTTATACTGGTTACAAAAAAGCAGCTGATGATGCCAGAAAAACAAGCCATCTTGGTGTTCCGCTTCATATAAGAAATGCACCTACAAAACTGATGAAAGATCTGGATTACGGTAAAGATTATAAATATGATCATATGGCAGAAAATGCATATAGTTATCAGAAATATTTCCCAGATAAAATGGAGGAAAAGAGATACTATGATCCATCAAAATTCGGATATGAAAAAGAAGTACGGAAGCGACTTGATTGGTGGAAAAAATTGAGAGAAGAGAGTAAATCGTAGAGACGATTGATGAATTACCTTAATAATAGGGGTGGTTCGAGAATCACCCCTACACAGATATAATGAAATTTAAAATTATTCCATCCCAAGCAAAACAACTTCTGGGTCATGTAAAACAACCTGATGATTGGTTCGGATTAAAATATAATATGAACCTTTATCGTGGATGTCAACATCAATGTATTTATTGTGATACGAGAAGTGAATGTTATCAAATAGAAAATTTTGGGAGTGAGATAATCTTTAAAGAAAACTCTCTTGAATTACTTAGGAATGAACTGGCTTCCAAAAGAGTAAAGGGAACTATAGGGCTTGGCTCGATGAACGACCCGTATCAACCCTTAGAAGCTTCAAAAAAATTAACCAGAAAAGCTCTTGAAATTATTGCTGAATTCAAGTTCCCAATTCACATTATAACCAAAAGTGATTTAGTTTTACGAGACATTGATCTGCTAAAGAAAATAAGTAAAATTTATGCAACTGTTAGCTTCTCTATTTCTACCGCTGATGATAATTTGGGAAAGATTATTGAACCGGCAGCTTCATTGGTTTCCAACCGTTTAAAAGCAATAGAATTATTGAATAATTATGGGATTCAAGCTGGAATTGTAATGATGCCTATACTACCATTCTTACAGGATAATGAAGAAAATATTACGAGCATTGTAACAAAAGGATATGAACACAATACTGAATATATTTTACCAGGTTTTGGCATGACAATGCGTGACAGACAGAGAGAGTATTATTACAAGAAGTTAGATGAGAATTTCCCGGGGATCAAAAAGAAATATATTGAAAAATTTGGTGAAAATTATTCGTGTTCAGTTAATAATTATCACCAATTGAAAAAGATATTTGATGAATTATGCGGTAAGTATAAAATTCCTACTATTATTCCAAAATATAAATCGGAAACTGAGGTGCAATTGGAGTTGTTTTAATAACCCCTCTGATTTTGTATTGCAAAATCTTCTCCCCTTAAAAAGGGGAGTTTTTATCCTACCTATCTATCCACTTATCAATTATAACTGGTTTGTATTTTTCAAATTTATCTAATATTTTTTTGGGGTCTGTATCAACAATTATTGCATCACGATGTCCTTGTTTAACAAATCGCATTTCAACTGATTTATCAAAGAATTTGAGTAGTTCGTCATAATATCCGTTAACATTAAGAATTCCACAAGGTTTAGAACTATAACCAATCTGTGACCATGTAAGAATTTCTAACAATTCTTCAAATGTTCCAAATCCACCCGGCAAGGCAATGAAACCATCTGAGATCTCAAACATTTTTGCTTTGCGTTGGTGCATGGTATCTGTAACTATAAGTTCTGTTAACTTAGGATGTTGAACTCTTCCATCAAATATCTTTGGCACAACACCTATTACCGATGTACCAACAGCAAGAGCACCTTTTGCAACCTCTCCCATTAAACCAAGGTCCGAAGAGCCATAAACTAAACCAAATCCACGAGCTGCTATCTCTCTTCCCAACTTGTTAGCCATCTTCAAATAAGCTGGATCAGCGCCAGGACTTGATCCGCAAAAAACACAAATATTTTTCATTTAATATTCCTGATTATGTGGCTGTGGAGTCTCCCCTTTAATGTGATCGAGATATGTTTTTGCAATATGCTCGCTATGTTCTAATTGTGCTTTCACGATATCCCCAATAGAGATCACACCAATCACATCAGTATCTTTCATAATAGGAAGATGCTTAATTCTTTTTTCTGTCATTATACTCATGGCATATTGAATATTATCATCTTCTGAGGCAATTATGATATTTTCATATTTAGTCATAATATCTTTCACTTTTATGTCAGAGAATTTCTGCACATCTTTAAAACATTTAATTGCGTCTTTTTCTGTCATGATCCCAATGAATTTTTTATCAGAATCTTCAACCATGCAAGAACCGATCTTCTTCTCTATAAATGTATCGAGTACTTTACAAATTTGTACATCTTCATTTACAGTATAAACAAAACCATTTTTAATTTTAAGAATTTCTTTAATTAGCATTCTACCTCCTATTTATTCAAATATTTATCAATTCCAACTGCTGCTTTATGACCATCAGCAATGGCGCTAACAGCATCTGCTTTATTATTAGAAGCATCTCCGCCAGAGAATATTTTTTCCACAGTTGTTTGTCCATTTTCATTCACAACTACCTTACTCCATTTGGTTTCAAGGTTGTTATTAATCTTTTCGGGTAGGAACGAAAGGTCTGCTTTTTGTCCGATAGCTATTATAAAAGTATCAATGTCAGTTTCGAATGTTTCTCCTTTTATTAGAACAGGTTTCGGACGCTCACCTTCTTTGCGTTCCATTTTATTCTTACCCCAAATAAATTTTATTCTAGATCCTTCTTTCTTTAATTCTAAAGGAGTAGTCTGTGGGAAGAACTTCACATTTTCTTCTTGAGCTTCTACAATTTCTTCTACATCAGCTGGCATATCTTCAATTCTTCTTCGGTAATAAACTTCTACTTCTGCACCAAGTCTTTTAGCTGTTCTTGCAGCATCCATTGCTGAGTTTCCACCACCAATAACAGCCACCTTACTTCCAAGCTCAATTTCTTCATTGTTTGTAACTTTATTAAGCAGATCAATTCCGGAAATTACATTAGGAAGTTCTTCTCCAGTGATGTTTACTGGAATAGAATTCCAAAGTCCCGGAGATATAAAAAGTGCATCGTTAGAATTATATATATCATCGAAATTTACTTCATCACCGATTCTGGTATTATAATTTATTTTAACACCAAGTGATGCAATATAATCAATATCTTTATCGAGCTGATCGTAAGGTAAACGGTATTCTGGAATTCCATATCTCAGCATTCCGCCACCTTTTTCGTTACCTTCAAATATTGTGATCTCATATCCTAATAGTCGCAAGTAATAAGCAGCAGAAAGTCCCCCTGGACCAGCTCCAATTATTGCTACTTTTTTATTGTTAGTTTGAATTATACTTTTTAGTACTTTAGCCATTTCTTCAGGGGATACCTGATCTAGAATATATCGTTTTAACCAGCGGATTGCAATTGGCTCTCCATTATGAGCTAATGAGCATACATCTTCACAATGATGAGTACAGACTCTTCCACAACTTGCAGAGAACGGATTTGTTTTGTAAAGAATTTGAACTGCAAGTTCAATGTCATCTTCTCTGATCGCTTTAATATATTCAGGAATATCCATGTGTGCAGGACAGCGAGCAACACAAATTCCGCATTCAAGACATCTTTCAGCTTCTTCTATTGC
>CAXCCM010000148.1:0-4407 GCA_963981005.1 uncultured bacterium
GAGTACAGGGATTGGTCTCTCACTCATCAAAAAGATCGTCTCGGTTTATGGTGGCGAGGTTTGGGTTAAATCCACCCTAGGAGAAGGTTCATCCTTCTATTTTACAATTCCTAAGAAGATCGGGGAGCAGCAATGAACGTGAAGATATTATTTATTGAGGATGATCTGATCGATCAGATGGGCTTTAAAAGGCTGATTAAAAAAGAGGCGCTCGCATATGATTATAAGATTGCCGATTCTGTACAAAGTGCCCAGAGTCTTCTTAAAGAGAGTGATTTTGATGTAGTGGTAATAGACTACAATCTGGGTGATGGAACAGCATTTGATGTCTTTCCTAATATAAAAAGTGATACCTCGATCATCTTCTGTACCGGAGCCGGTGATGAGAAAATCGCTGTGAAAGCTCTTCAAAAAGGTGCATCAGAATATATGATCAAGGATCATGCTCGAGCATATCTCAATACTTTGCCAACAGTGGTGGAGCGTGTTAACAGGATCAAGAGGATAGAGCAGGAGAAGCTGCTAGCTCAGGAGGCATTGGCCAAAAGTGAAGAGCAGTTCCGTACACTCTTTGAGAATTCGCCGGATGCCATATTTGTAGAGGATAGGAAGGGGAAAGTACTTGATGTAAACCCGGCAGCCTGCAAATTGCACCACCTCTCCCGGGAGAAACTTATCGGCATAAATGCTGTGGATCTCATTCCTAAAGAGAGGCGGAAAAATTTTGATGCAAACTTAGGGGTACTATTTACAAAAGAGATGAAGAGTGTTGAGAGTGTTTCTCTCTCTTCAAAAGGTGTTGCTATACCAGTTGAGATCTCATCTAGAACCATGATCTACTCCGAAGAGGAGGCTGTTCTGCTGATGGTGCGGGATATCACCGAGCGTAAGAAGCAGGAGGCTGAACTTGCAGCCAGAAGCAGAGAGTTAATCTTAGAGAAAGAGAAGCTGGAGTTCCGTCTGAAATTTGAGGAGCTGATCCTTTCGATCTCTACACAATTTATCAAGGTCTCACCCGACAAAATTGATGATTCGATCGTTGCCAGCTTGAAGAGAATTGGTGAATTTGTAAAAGCGGATAGATGTTATATATTTAAATATTCTGATGATGGCAAGTTTATGAGCAATCACTACGATTGGTGCTCAGATCAGGTTATAATAAAAAAGAGCGATCTGCAGAACATACCCTGTAGACTCTATCCCCATCTCAACAACAGGGTTAACAATTTAGAGCAGATTTTCTTTAGGAACCTGAGTGATATGAATGAAAGCTGGAAAAATGAGAAGAGATTGTTCCGCTCTAGCAATGTACAGTCGGTGATCATTATACCCCTCTTTTATGAAGGAGATGTATTTGGATTTATCGGTGTGAACTATATAAAAGAGAAATGCACGATGGATGATAACATTGTGAAACTGCTGGTAATGTCAGGTCAGACCATCGTGAAAGCAATCTTCAAACATCGAGTTGATATGGCTCTGCAGGATGCTCACAGATCACTACTAGATGATGTTAAAATGGCCTCAACTATTCAGACCTATATGGTTCCAAGCGGACTGAAATATAGAGATGATTTAGCTTTTTCATCATTCTATGCTCCATCTTCTCAGGTAGGGGGAGACCTCTATGATTATCTGCAGATCACCAAATCGCAATATATGATCTATATTGCTGATATTTCAGGTCACGGAGTACAAGCAGCACTCCTGATGACAGCGATTAGATCGATAATTACCATGCTTATCAAGCGTAACGATAGTAGAAATTCGAAAGGTGGAGATTCTCAGGTTGAAACTCCCAGTAAGATCCTAGAGAAGTTGAACAATTTTCTAATGAATGATATCTTAAGTCAGGTTAATAACTACTTTACCATGATGCTAGGGCTTGTTGATCTTGAGAAAAAAGAGATAACATTTGCCAATGCTGGACATCCACCGCTACTCGAGTATGATATTAAAACAGGTAAAACCAGATCAATAGCTGATGAGGGATCTATTCCAATCGGTTGGAAGAAGGGATATAAATATTCTGAAGATGGTGATACGACCATAAAACTAAAGAGAGATAATATATATATATTATACACAGATGGAACATATGAGGCGCAGGACAGTAATGATGAAGAGCTGGGTCTAGATAAGATGAAACTCCTAATTGATGATAAATTTGAAGATGACAACTGCTTCTTGTTACCACAGAAATTGAAACACTATCTCAATTTAGAGGGTTACAATACAACCTTCGATGATTTTGCAGTTCTGGCATTTCAGTACTTGCCAAAGTTCGATCAATCCGAAGGTAAAGAAGGGGAAAGAAGATATTTTCTCTTCCAATTGAGAACGCTTTTTCCCAGTGTGGATAAGATGGCTAATGAGTGCAGTGCAATAACAGCTGAGCATACAGGTTCTGAGCTGACTTCTTTTGCTGTGGAGCTGGTATTCAGAGAGTATCTCAATAATATTATTGAGCACGGTCTGGGTATGAGAAAAGACTCTGCAATTACAATTGAACTGACTATATTAAAAATGGAAATAGTGATCAGGTTCATCGATTACGGAGTAGATTGGGAATTTCCTCTAGAGTTTATAGAAAATAGTTATGATCAGAATATAGTTTCAGAAAAGACACGCGGAAGAGGAATGATGATGATTAGAACCCAGGTAACAGAACTAAAGAGAGAGCGTTTTGAAAATACAAATGTGACCCGTTTTGTGATTCCAATTCAAAGTGGTTAGCAGGTTGCTAAAAAACAGAGTTGGCATATAATAAAAAAAGATAAAATAGGAGGAGTTATGGATATCAAGTTTAAGCAGGAAAATGATATAGGAATAGTGAAGATAGAGGGGAAA
Organism: uncultured bacterium; assembly: GCA_963981005.1. GTDB lineage: Bacteria > Cloacimonadota > Cloacimonadia > Cloacimonadales > TCS61 > Tenebribacter. The sequence continues at coordinate 2,851 of CAXCCM010000148.1, forward strand.
TTAGTCGCCTCAAACTCCAATGATCTGAAAACATTTTTTCAATCCTCACTGGATAAAACGATAAAATTTGTGGTTGATCTTTCGGAGATGGATTTTATAGATAGTACTGGCCTAGGTGCACTTGTGAGCTGCTTAAAAAAAGCGATCGAGGTTGATGGTGATATTTATATTGCCAATTTAGCAACAAAACCGCGCCTTGTCTTTGAAATGACCCGTGCTTTTAAGATTTTTACGGTTTTTGATGATGTAATGACAGCTTTGGAAGCATTTGAGAATAGGGAATAAGAATAATATACTTAGGAAAAAATTGATGCATGAGATGAATTTGATAAGGATCTATAAGTTAAGGAATCCAATTCGTGATTATGAGTGGGGTTCAAAAACTTTTATTTCCAACCTTTTGGGTAGGGAATTACCAGCTGAAGAGCCCCAGGCAGAGATGTGGCTGGGAACCAATCCTCTCTCTCCCTCAAAGGTGAAGATCAACGGCAGTGAAGGATCACTCCTAGAGATCATCAATCAGGATCCTAAGCAGATGTTGGGGCATAAAGTTGCAGTAAAATTCGGTAATAAACTACCTTTCCTATTTAAAGTTTTAGCAGCTGCTAGCCCACTCTCACTGCAGGCTCATCCTGCAAAAGATTTGGCTGAAGAGGGATTCAAACTGGAAAATGAACAGAACATTCCACTAGGTTCTCCTGAGAGGACATATAAGGATGATAATCATAAACCAGAGTTGATCTGTGCTCTCACCGGATTCGAAGCACTCTGCGGATTTCAGCCTATTATAGAGATTGTAGAGCGAGTTAAATATCTAGGATTAGAAGAGCATTTTCTCTCAATTGACAAAAGGGAATCGACGGTTAAGAATCTTAAGAAAATATTCCTAGGGATCATGAGCGAACATAATGATCAGCAGTCTAAGAAAGTAGGTATTCTGGTCAATAAAATAGCAGTAGCTAAAGCCAGAAATGATAGAGAGATCCTGATATTTAAGTGGATCACAAAATTGGCTGCTATCTATCCATATGATATGGGAGTTTTTGCTCCTCTCTTTTTGAATCTTGTCAAGTTGAGCCCGGGAGAGGCCCTTTTTATAGAGCCGAGTGTACTTCACTCATATTTGAACGGTTGCGGAGTGGAGATCATGGCCAACTCTGACAATGTGTTGCGGGGTGGTCTTACCAATAAGAAGGTCGATCTTCCCCAATTGATAAAAACACTTAAATTTTCTGCTGACTCCCTTATGAAAATCGAACCTGAAAAAAATAACAATGAGATAATTTACAAGAGTCCTGCTCATGAATTTCAACTCTCAAAAATTATCGTTAGTAGTGATCAAGATTATAATAATAGGAACATCTTAAGTGCCGAGATACTACTCTGTGTTGGGGGAGAAGGAAAGTTAACCTGGTCTGATGATACTCTTAAAATCTCCAGTGGTGAATCGGTCTTTGTACCACAGGCAATTTCCGAATATACATGTTCGGGAGATATGGAGCTGTTTAGGGCAGTTGTTCCAATTTAATTTAAAAAAACATATACTAGGAAAACTAA
>CAXCCM010000149.1:0-4377 GCA_963981005.1 uncultured bacterium
GGAATTCCTGCAATAAATTCTGAGCCAACGAATTTTCCAAATAGACCTTGCAGTATTTCTCCCAACGAGTAATCTACCAAACCAAACACAATAACAAAAACCACACCAGTAATTGTGTAGATCAGTGTACTTCTAATTCGTAAGCCCATTACGGTTCCGGTGAGTAAACTCCAAGTAAATGAGCCTAAGAACCAGAGGAATCCCAAGAAGAATCCCAGAATGGGTATCATAACCAATATTGCGATGAAGATCCCTAAAAATTCGGAATAAGAATTTATCACCAGTGAAAGTCCGGTTAGGTTAGAAATACCAGCGATCAAAACTATCACGAGTGCTATAATGAACATGAAAATGATCGAGATCATTGAAACACCGATCCCGCTGAATGCACCCCATAGTCTTCTTAACTCGATCGAACGATATTTTCTATATTCCTTTCTTAATAATAGAAATCCTTTAAACATCCAATAAGCTGACCATAGATGAACAAAATCAAACCCTTTTTTTAATAACAAACTCATGATGAAGCAAATAAGGAAAATAATTGTTGATGTTATATACAATTTCTTTATTTTTTTCTCTACACTCGATTTATAAACCATGAAATGGTAAAATAAAACTCCCCAAAAGGGAGATAACAAGATTGTCCAAACATAAGTTAGTGATTTACCTAATATCAGGTTTGGTGCAGGAGCAATTAAAAATAGAACGAAAAATACAATTAAAATATTCTCTTTGGCAGAGCTGTATTTTAATAACAGGAATGAATTGAAGAAAGCAAAGATAATTAATGCAATACTGCCCGAAAAACCGAGAATCCCAAATTTATTTATTTGTGAATCAACTTTTATAAACTGCTTATTAATAAGATTTGTAAGAGTATCAATGAACACAACTTCGACCGAATCTATGTTAATGCTTTCAAAATCTTCATCGTAGGCAATTTGTATTCCATGACGAAGATCAGATCCAAAAACAAATCTTCTGGTAAGATCATTTTCATCTTCTTCTTCGGTTGCTTCCTCGGGTTCTGTTGTTGAATGAACAATTCTATGTGTATCTACTTTTGTTATTATCTTATTTTCAAATAGAACATCTAAAGAATCGTTAGTTGTTTGAACTACAATTCCATTCTCAATTTGGAATGGAAGTGTTTTATTAAAGAGATTTGTTGAAACTGATAGAATAAGATTTGCAATACATAAAATTAATAAGACAAAAAAAAGTATCCAAGCACTTTTCTTTAGAATTTCATAAATGTTCTCTGAAAGCATCATCCTCCCCCAAGACTCGAATCAAATTAGTTACCATTATTTTAGTGTCAAATAATTAATCAAATAAAGAATAATTATAAATATAAAATTGAAAGAATTTAGAAGTGTTTATAAATAAGTAATTTAAATGCGTTGACTCTATAACCTCTAGATTTTTTAAGACAATAAGAAAGTAATAAGTTCTGAATAAATGAATATTTTGTCATTCTGATGAGTCTTGCAAGTTGTTCTTTTAAAAAAGAATCTTCACCAATAATGAGATTCTTCGCTGAAGGTCTTTGTGATTTCGTCCTAAGAAAGACAACTATTTTCCAATTTTACAGAACTCTTTAAGAAAATATGAAATTGAGGAAAAATGAGAAAAATTAAAAATGTTGCTATCATCGCTCATGTTGATCATGGTAAAACAACATTGGTAGATGGAGCATTAAAGCACTCTGGTGTTTTTAGAGATAATCAAAAAGTTGCTGAACGAGTTATGGATAGTAATGATCTGGAAAGAGAACGTGGAATAACTATATTTTCCAAAAATGCTTCACTTTCTTATAAAGATTACAAAATAAATCTAGTCGATACACCAGGCCACGCTGATTTTGGTGGTGAAGTTCAACGTATTATGAAGATGGTTGATTCTGTTTTGTTATTAGTTGATGCGTTTGAAGGACCGATGCCGCAAACAAAATATGTACTTAAGAAATCTTTGGAATTAGGAATAGATCCAATTGTTGTAATAAATAAAATTGATAGACCCAACGCCAGACCTGCTGATGTACTAGAGATGGTATTTGATCTGTTTGTTGAGCTTAATGCAAATGATAGTCAGTTAGATTTTCCTATTCTTTACGCATCAGGAAAAGATGGTTATGCAAGATATGAATTAGAAGATACAAATACTGACTTAGTTCCATTATTTGAAACGATCATTCATAAAGTGAAAGATTCAGAAGGTGATGAATTTAAACCATTTCAAATGTTGATTTCAGCAATTGAATATGATAATTATTTAGGTAAAATTGGAACAGGTAAGATCACAAATGGACAAGTGAAGCAAGGTGAAGAAGTTGTATTACTTAAGCGTGACGGTGAGAGATTACTCTATAGAATTTCCAAAATATTCCAATATGTAGGACTTAAAAAGAAAGAGATAAAAACAGCTTATGCTGGAGATATTGTATCCTTGGCGGGAATGGAGCGGGTTGATGTAGGTGAAACTGCAGCCTGTAAAATGGATCCCAAGCCGCTTCCAATAATTGAGATCGATGCTCCAACCTTATCAATGACCTTCAAGGTAAATGATTCTCCATTTGCCGGAAATGAAGGTAAATATGTAACTTCCAGGAATATCTGGGATAGATTACAAAAAGAACTTCAAACCAATGTGAGTATTGTTGTTGAACATACAGAAAATAGAGATGAGTTTACCGTTAAGGGACGAGGTGAACTTCAGCTTGCTATTCTTATCGAGAATATGCGTCGAGAAGGTTATGAATTTCAGGTTTCCAGACCAAGAGTTATCTTTCGTGAGTTAGATGGAAAGCGTACTGAACCTATTGAGTTGGCAGTTATAGATGTTTCTGATGAATTTGTGGGAACAGTTATCGAGATGCTTGGTGTAAGAAAAGGTGAAATGATGGATATGGTAACTGGCAGTGACGGTTATACACGTTTAGAATTTAAAGTTCCCGCTCGTGGCTTAATTGGTTTCCGAAATGAATTTCTAACAACAACTCGCGGAACCGGTATCATTAATCACAGTTTTTATGAATATGAGTTTTATAAAGGTGACATGGATCGAAAAACTCGTGGAGTTTTGATAGCTATGGAAAAAGGTACATCTACTGCGTATTCGTTATATAATTTTCAAGCTAGAGGAATTTTGTTTATTGGTCCGGTTGTGGAAGTTTATGCTGGAATGATAGTTGGAGAACATTCTCGTGAGAATGATCTGGTTTTAAATGTGGTTAGAGGTAAGAAACTTACAAATGTTCGTGCTTCTGGATCTGATGATTCTATTAAGCTAGCTCCTCCAAGACAGTTCAGTTTAGAGCAAGCTATGGAATATATTAACGACGATGAACTTTTAGAAATAACACCTAAAAGCATAAGAATGCGTAAGAAATTATTGAGTGAAGTTGATAGAAAAAGAGAACTGAACAGATTGAGTAAATTGAATCAATAATTAAGATAAATATATTGGAAATAGCCCTGTAAATTTACAGGGCTATTTTATTAGCCACTTATCCACAACTTCCTCAAGCAGATCCAATGGAACAGCACCATTTTGCAAGATCACATCATGGAATTTTTTTAAATCAAAATCATCACCTAATTCTTTCTTGGCTTTTTCTCGGAGCTCCAGTATTTTTAGCTCACCAATTTTATATGCACAAGCTTGCCCTGGCCATACAGAATAACGATCTATCTCGCCATAGCTTGCCCAACCTAGATTTTCCTTCATATATTCTGCAGCTTGAGTCCTACTCCATTTTTTGTAATGAATTCCGGTATCAACAACAAGCCTAACAGCACGGAAAAGCTCGGAATTCAAATACCCCAATTCAGAATAAATATCATCGTACCAACCTTGCTCGAAAGCAAGTTTTTCTGCATATAAAGCCCAACCCTCAATGAATGCTGTAAAGAAAGTGAAATTACGGTACATTGGAATATCAGCTAGTTCCTGAGCATAAGCAATTTGCAAATGATGCCCGGGAATTGTTTCATGATGTAAAAGTGTTTGCATTCCCGCCTTATTTGGAAGCCAACTTAAGTTTGTATAAAATATGGCGGGTCTGCTGCCATCAAGTGGAGCTCTGTCATAATACTGTCCGGCAAATTGTTCTTTATGTGGTGGAACAGCACGCACAGTAACGGGAATGGAAGGTATTTTTTTAAATACATTTGTCAGGCGTTCATCTGTTTCTTCGATTATTTGCAGATAATCATTTAACGCTTGCTGACGTCCTTTATCATTCTGAGAATATTTGAATTTATCTCCCTGCATATAGTTCCAATATTGTTCTTCAATTTCACTAAATGTTCCTTCAGTAAAACCTAATTTTTTAAAACGTTGTAAAGACTCTGCTTGAATTCTTGCAACTTC
>CAXCCM010000150.1:0-4316 GCA_963981005.1 uncultured bacterium
AGAATTAATAATTGAAGATCGGAGAAATAAATATAAGTTTTAAACTGAAGAAGGGTAAGAAAAAGATACACATAATTGTTGGAGCCAGACCAAATTTCATGAAGATGGCTCCACTTTATAAAGAGTTTGCTAAATTCAAAAATGAATTTGAGATCAAATTGATCCATACTGGTCAACATTATGATGAGCGTATGAGTAAGTTCTTCTTTGATGATCTGCAAATGCCAAAGCCTGATGAATATCTGGAAGTGGGAAGTGGAACACACGGAAAGCAGACTGCAAAAATAATGGAGCGTTATGAAGAAGTTCTACTTAAAGACAAACCCGATCTTGTTATTGTTGCAGGTGACGTGAACAGCACCTCTGCCTGCGCAATTGATGCGGTTAAACTTCATATTCCTGTTGCACACCTAGAGGCAGGGGTGCGTAGTTTTGCTCGTTCAATGCCCGAGGAGATCAACCGTATTTTAACAGATGCAATTTCCAATTATCTCCTCACACCATCTATAGATGGAGATGAGAATTTGTTGGCTGAAGGTGTTTCAAAAGATAAGATATTTTTTGTTGGGAACATCATGATAGATTCATTGATGCAGTACCAAGAAAAAGCTAGAAATTCTGATATTCTAGATAGAATTGATGTTAAAGATGATTACGCGCTTATCACTCTGCACCGCCCTTCTAATGTTGATAACAAAGAAGGACTGCTCACTATTCTGAACGCTTTTGAGGAGATCTCAAAATCAATTAGTCTCATCTTCCCTATTCATCCGCGAACCACTAAACAGATCCAAACATTTGAGCTGGAAGAGAAGGTGAAGAAGATGAGGAACTTGCATCTAGTACCGCCTGTGGGTTATTATGATTTTCTAAAACTGCAGATGGATGCTAAGTTTATCCTGACAGATTCGGGTGGAATTCAGGAAGAATCAACCTATTTTGGAGTTCCCTGCCTTACATTGCGTCCAAATACTGAGAGACCCATAACAATTACCCAAGGGACAAATACTCTAGTAAAATTAGAGACAGATGATATTATAAATGAAGCTAAAAAAATCTTGTCAGGAAACATTAAAAAAGGAAGTATTCCAAAATATTGGGATGGCAAGACAGCTGAAAGAATTGTAAAAATATTTAAGGATTAAATTATGAGATCAGCATTTATTCCGGTAACATCAGACTTTTTAAGCGATAAAGAACTTGAGAAGATAGTTACTTCCAATTATAAAAAAATAAATGAATTCTGCGTAAACCGTATTGAAAAGAAAGATATTTTAGAGGCAGAAAAAATCTATTATTTTATTGTTACAGGTGGTACTGAAGCCCAGGTTCTTGATCTGCAAAAACTCAGAGATGAGAAGTTTGCAGATGAGGAGATCATCTTGCTTGCATACGGAAGCAATAACTCTTTGGCTGCTAGTATGGAGCTTCTGGCCCGTTTTAACCAAATTGGAAAGAAAGGTAGGATAATTTATCTTCCTGCAAATGAAACTATTGAAAGCAGAACTGTAAATATACAAAATTTAAATGGGAAAAGACAACTTGAAGGAAGCAGGATCGGTGAGGTGGGAACACCATCAGATTGGTTGGTTGCCAGCAGTCCCTCTGCTAAAACTGTGAAAGATAATTGGGGAGCTGATGTTATTCCAATAAAAATGGAAGAGCTTAAAAAATACTTTTCTGAAGTTACAGATAGTGAGTGTCAGGAAAATTTTGAGGAGCTTACAGTAAATTCACAAGAGATCATTGAGCCTACAAACAAAGATATTATCAACAATATAAAAGTATATATTGCAATGAGGCGACTTGTAGAAAAATATAAGCTAGATGCAGTTGCATTACGTTGTTTTGATCTTGTGTTGGATTTTGGTACGACAGGATGCTTTGCTCTTTCACGCCTTAATGATGAGGGGATCATTGCAGGATGTGAGGGTGATATGGTTAGCACAATTGGTATGTTGCTTGTTTATAAGAAAACTGGTAAATTACCTTGGATGGCAAATCCTTCCAGACTAATAGTAGAAAATAATTCCTTAATTATTGCCCATTGCACAGTACCAAGAACAATTGTTAAGGATTATACTATTCGTTCACATTTTGAGTCGGGAATTGGTGTGGGAATTCAAGGTACTTTCCCAAAAGGTGATGTTACGATCTTCCGTATTGGTGGCAATAACTTAGATAAAGTATGGCTGGCAAAAGGTGAAATTGTTCATACATCTAATGAATGTGATCTTTGCAGAACTCAGATCGAAGTAAAATTACACTCAGAAAATAGTGTTGCAAATCTATTACATGAACCACTTGGGAATCATTTGATTATAGTTCCTGGGAATTTTGAAGATATGCCAATAATATAGTGCAGATTGTAAATACTACTTACAATCTGCACAAAAATAAGTAATTTCAAAACTCTATCATGAATACTGTATAACCATCATCATAAGTATTTAATGAAAAATTAAATCCGTGATTCAATAAAATTTCGCGAATAAGTGTTAACCCTAAACCCTGTCCACCTGCTTTTGTACTAAAGAATGGTGTAAACAGTTTTTGTTGTGTCTCATTACTGATCTTCTCACCGTTGTTCAAGATCATGAGTCTTCTTTTTGGATGCTGCTGAGTTTGAATTATAACTTCACCTTTTTTATCTATTGCCTCAACTGCATTTTTAAGAATATTCACCAGCACCTGTTCTATTTGATGAATATCCAAATCAGTAATCAATCCATTATCAGATAAATCCCACTTCCATTTGATCTCTTTCTCTCCTATTTGTGATGAGATCAATAGCTGCACAGTTTTTAATAGTTCATGAAGATCTGCTCTGGTTTTCTTAGGCTCTGGGATTCGTACAATATCAGCAAAATTGCGCATAAATTTATTTAGATGTTCATTACGTCTGATCGCTACATTCATTGCATCTACAAAATATGTTCTATCTCCCTCTGCAATTTGATCACTATAATTCAAACTTGAATTAAGAATAGAATTCACCGCCCCGATGGAGTTGTTGATCTCGTGTGAAATCATGCGAATAACTTTTTCGTAAGCTGCCCGTTCTGTCTTCAATAACTCTTCTGTTAGCTCTTCGATAACAACAAAACGATTGTTAAATCCTCGATCTACAAAACAGGCTTTCTGACAGCGAAAGGTTTTCATCCCACTTATAGGAACAACAACCGGTAAACTACTCTCAATTTTGCTTATCTCTTTAGCTAATTTGCCTGGTACTTCAGCAAAAATCTTGCCTTCTAATTCTTCTATCTTACTATCTATAAACTCTTCTGCCGCTGGGTTAACAGAGATTATTCGCTCATCAAAATCAAGGATTACAATTCCAGAAGGGGTAGATTCGATCAGATTTTCTAGGAAAAAGTGTTGTTCCTGCTGTTTAACGCGCTCCACTCTCAATTGATCGATCATTGTATTATAAACATCGATTAGCTTATCCATTTCATAATGACCAACCTTCACAAATTTCATACTGAAATCTTTATCCTCTATCGATTCTATGCCGGAGGTAATGGTGTTAATTGGTCTGATCAGTTGACGATATAAAAGAATTGAGATGATAATCGTGATGAAGATCACAACCTCTGCAGCAAGGAACAGGAGGATCTTATCTTTCATCAAATTCAATGAGAGAATTATTAGAACAATGTGAATTAATGAAACAAAGAGAATATATTTAGTTCGCAATCTCATAGAGTAATTCCGAATTTCTCCATACGTCTATATAGTGCTGCCCTACTTAATCCAAGTGATTTTGCTGCCTTGGAAATATTGTTTTTATAGTGATCCAGGGCTTTGATGACCATATTCTTCTCAACCTCATCTAAGGTCATACTTCCTACTTCCGGAATGGAAGTTTTTGACGTTTTTTGCGGACCGGATTTGTATTCATCTGTAAAATCTTCCAATTCAATAATATCTTTATTGGAAATAAGTATCACCCGCTCTACCAAATTCTTTAGTTCGCGGATATTGCCCGGCCAGGAGAGTCTTTTCATCCATTCAACTGCAGGATTGCTTATCTGTAATTTAGGTCGTTTATAGGTTTTTCTTAGTTTTTCTACAAAATGGCTTACTAGAAGTGGGATATCACCCGGACGATCTCTTAGGGGTGGAATTTGAACTGAGATCAGGTTTATTCTGTAGAAGAGATCTTCTCTGAACTCTCCATCAGCAACCATATCATTCAAATCTCTATTTGTAGCCGAGATCACCCTGATATCAACTGATTTTGTTTTACTTGAACCTAGCACCTCAAAAGTGCGATCTTGCAAAACCCGCAATAGCTTCACCTGACTACT
>CAXCCM010000151.1:0-4245 GCA_963981005.1 uncultured bacterium
TTATCAGTATATCTGATAACTTCAGATGCAATCGCAATATTAGCCAATAAAATCAATCCAACAATTAATAATGCTGTTCTTCTCATCCTTTACTTCCTCCTGTTATTTATGTTTCTGTTTTTTTATTTTAGAAGCAGCATTTTTTTTGATTCTATAACTTCTTCCGTAATCATCCTGTAAAAATATACTCCGGATGCAACAGAACTATTATTGTCATCATTTCCATTCCAAACTATGGAATGCATACCTGCTTCTTTTTCTTCTTTTAATAATGTTTTTATTTTTTGTCCTTTCACATTATAGACATACAATTCAACCGGCATTTGTTTAGATAATTGGAACATAATTGCAGTTTGAGGATTAAATGGATTTGGGAAATTTCCTACAAGCTCTATTTTGGGAAGATTGTTTATAATAGAAGCATGAACAACCGCAGTAGGTGGGAACGAGATGTGATCTAACCATCCACAATCATTACCTGTTGATACTCCATTATCTTTATCATATTCCCATTTGAAAGTATGAAAACCTGCTTCGACAAAATAATCATAATATTCCCACTCAGATTCTCCTGCCCAATGTGCGATCATAACATCATCTACATAAAATGTGAGATAATCAAATCCTCCTTCGGACGAGAGCTTATTATAAAAAGCAATATTCCCATCATAAGAAGTTGTCATACTTATTGATAACCCAGATGATTCGTTATCACTAATATTACCAGATCTGGCTGAGAAAGTTCCACCAAATGCATTCACGTTATCTATTACCCAATCTGCATCACCGCTAAATGCCCATGGAAATGAAGAATAATCTCCAGTCTCAAAGTTCTCAGTATCACATTCAAGTAATTCCAGATTGAATATTGTACTTTGTTCATTAACACATATTTCTATTGTTGTTGTAGAAAATCCATCAACGGTAAGTTTAACTTCATATATATCTTCATAAACACCAATAATCTCAAATTCTCCATTCTCATTTGTGATTACAGCATCCAGAGGAGTTTCTAATAATTCTACAGTTACATCTTCAACCGGATCTGAATTAAAGAAGTTCGTAACAATACCCGTTATTGTGAATTGAGGACTGCTCTCTAATTGGATATTTTGGACAACTATATCATTCTCAAAAATTTGAATATTAGGAACTGTCTGTGGGAAATAACCCCATGCATTGTATTTAGCCTCATAAGTTCCAGGTGCTAGCATACGATGATAATTGCCAACGTCAGGATCTGTGAATACTTCAGAGTTATCTATATCATGATTCACCATTGTAACCTCTGCCCAGAGAGGATCTGATGATGTATTTGTTACAATACCTCTAAGACCATATAAACACTCTTCCATATAAAGTAAAAATGATTGACGGTTATAGTTCCAATGAGGTTCTAATTGTGCTTCAGGAAGATCTTTCTGATTAGATAGTTCTAAAGTCATCTCTCTGCAATGTTGGAAATAATTCATATAATCTTGTCTTCCACCATTCATTGAGAACCATTGAAATCCGTTAGTAACTCCATTATCAAATTCATCCATATATCCTGCTGGAGCATAAAGGTGTACTGTATCTGCATAAGTATGACATACATCTTGCCACCACTGATCATCTGCAGCGAGCTGTTCCCAAGTATCCCATGGATAATTCAATAATTCGATCCCGCTATGAAGATTTGAAGAAAGTACAAAATTTTGTTCATCAGCATAATCCATCATTATTAATGTTTCTGGCTGCCACTCGTTCCCATCGGGATGCGGACCATCTTCAGGATCCGGATAATTCCTATTAAGGTCTATACTATTCGCATTATTTCTGGTTGCATTCCAAACAGTATTATTTCCACCTGCATATGTTCCATCGGGATTAGAAAGTGGATTTATATAGATATCGATATTATCAACAATATTCGTAATTCTATCGTTTGAACCATAATTTTCTGTTAAGTAATCTATAAGATGAAGCAGCATGATAAAAGCAACAAGCTCGTTTCCATGCATTTGCCCTGTATAGAAAAATTCAGGTTCATCTTCTTCAATACCAGGATTATCCGAGATGTTGGCAACTAGGATGTCACGTCCTTCTATGGATTGCCCAATACTACTTATAGTACAGATGTTAGGATGGTCAGCTGCAAATTGGTACATCAAATCAATATATGTTTCATATGTTGGGTAACTGTCCCATGATCGCATCTTTTGTAATGTATCTGCCATTGGATTATTTGATCTATCGGGCTGTTGAATTATATTATAACTATAATTTAATTGATCAAATTGTGTTAGTTGTTCCCTATTTGCATAGGCATAAACGGTATTACCATTAATTTTATCGATAGAGATCAATCCTGATAATTTATTTATCTCTTTTTTTGAGCTTACTTGAAAGCTGAAAAAAACTTCATTGCTTTTTGCAATCAGTGGAATTATTAATAATAGCAACGAAACAACAACACAGATTTTTTTTAACATTGTTACTCCATTATTTTAACAGAATTATTTTCTTTACGCTCGTATAATCACCATCACCACTGTTAATACTGCAATGTGAGAAATAAATACCTGTTGAGATATATTTCCCATTTTCATCAGTTCCATCCCATATAACCTGGTGCACTCCTGCTACTTGTTTTTCATCTATAAGTGTTTTTACCTTCTGTCCTTTAATGTTAAATATTGTCAGATCCACTTTCGATTCATTTGCAAGACTATAACTAAAGGTTGTTACCGGATTAAATGGATTGGGATAATTCCCGTTAAATTTTGTAACAGCAGGAATTTCAATTCCAGAAGAGCTATAAAGGTTATTATCAAAGAAAATCTCAACTTGGAAATCTCCTGCACTTGTGTTTATATCTAGAACATCCGATACGATATCTCTTGCAAGGTTATCAACAGGAAGAGCAATCATAACTAAGAAGTCAAGCTGCTCGCCAGCAGACATTGTGTAAGGTAAACTGAGGTTAAAATCATTAATGAACCAATTAAATTCATCCCCACCCGTATCTTCAAGATCATTAATTATTATATCGTCATTAGTATTATTAATTACTGAAAATTCCAAACCATCTAAAGTTGATTCATCTAGGAATTCCAATACGGTGGGTGTTACAATGAACGATGAAGATGGGAATGTGATGCTATCTATCCATCCACAATCTTGATACGATGATACACCACCATCTTTATAATATTCCCATTTAAATATATGGAATCCGCTTACTACATCAAATAACTCAAACGTCCAGCTTCCATTACCACTCCAGCTTTCTTGTAGAACATTATCAATATAAAAGCGAAGATAATCATAATTGGCTTCAGAAGAAACTTTTTGATAAAAAGATATTTCACTATCTGCGCTAACAAATAATGAAATTAGAAGTGATGATGTTTCATCATCGTAAATTGTACCAGATCTTGCTGAATAGTTACCGGAAAAAACAGTTACATCATCAATAACCCAATTATTGTTACCTTCAAACATCCAACTACTGGCATATACGCCATCTTCAAATGTGCCTGATGGAACAGCAAATAATTCAAAATCAATTTCATTATTTGTTACATTTACATTATGTTGTTCTAAAAGACCTGCATGAAAAGGGCTATAAACAGCAAAAGTATAATCATATTCAAAAAGATCTTCAATTAAGTATTCTCCATATTCATTTGTTGTAACAGAAGGGATTCCAAATTCCTGGATTGCAATGGTTGCATTTGAAATTGGCTCTCCTGTATCACCATCTGTAATAACTCCAGATAGATCGATTGTATTGCTAGAAAGAACCAATGCAATATCAAGTATGGTTACATCATCATCTATAATTACATTTTCAAATGTTTGTGAATCATATCCATAAGCAGAGAAAGTAACATCATAAGTTCCATCTGTAAAGAAACGGTAATAACTTCCAAATTCTTCACTACTCATATAAGGTTCACGATATACTCCACTGTCATCAATACCTTCAACAAAAATCATAGCTTCTATCGGATCTCCCGTATCTGCATCGGTGATGTGTCCCCTTAAAGTAGAACTATTTAATCTATTCAATAAGATCATTGCGGCTTCAATATTATCATCGCATATGCCTTCTACTTGCCCAGCTGGTGGAATAAATTCTTCAGCTAACTCAATTGTAAAACTGAATATTCCATGAGTTCCATAAGTATAATCGTCTGTTGTGCCCGTACATGGATATAAATCCCATGCTGGCATTGGTGTGTAATTACCACCACTCTG
>CAXCCM010000152.1:0-4212 GCA_963981005.1 uncultured bacterium
TTTTTTCTTGATGTTCAATTTTATTAATTGCCATCTGTTCTTTAATTTTAAAGATCTCTTCTGTAACAGCTTTGGCTTGCTTGAAATCTTTATCTTTCATGGCAGTTTTTTTATCGATTTCTAGTAATTTCAGGTCTGCACTTGCAACTATCATATCTTTTTTACCGTTGATCTTAAGATCTTCCAATTGTTCGATCTGCTTACCTGTGAGTTCTAATTCTTCACACATTTTATCAAAACCATCATGCATTTTTTCTTGGTGATTTCCATCTTTCATTCGGTGGTGCTCACCATCTCTAAAGTTTCTTCCGTCTCCATCAAAAGCTGTTAACAAACCTATTACAGCTACTACTCCGATTACTACAAATGCTAATTTTTTCATTTTAATTCTCCTTAAATTTGTTAGGCTATTTACGAGCCGAATTATTTCCAGTAGCTTTTTACCCAAACCCATCCGCGTCGCGTTCTATGCCAGTCTCCATGAATCCAGATCTTTCCTTCTTTTTTCTTGATCCAGTGTCCAGGAATCCACACATAATTCTCTTTTTTCCTATTCCATTGCCAGTGTCCATCAACCCACACGAATTTAATACCTGGGCGTTCTGATCTTATCTCCGTTCTATTCTCGGGAGGTGCAATTTTCAAATAAAATGTTCTTTTTGCACATCCGCTAAATAGAGTGACAGCTAAGAGCAATACAAAGATCGTTCTTTTCATTTTTTTCTTCCTCGCATGAGCTCTTGCTGTTTCTCTTTAGTCTTTAGATCATGTCGGAAAAACATTTTGGCTTCTTCTGGAGTCATCTTTTTTCTAAGTTTGATAAAAGAAAGACCTATCTCTTTTTCCATTGCAGTCTGTTTTTCAACTGCACTTTTGAGTCTTTCCAATACCTGCTCTTCATTAAGATCTTCTTCCATTAAGGCAAGAATGAACTGATTTCTTGCTTTAGAATACTCTCGATGTTTTTCTCCCATTGATTTTCTAAATTCACGGAAATCTTTGCGGGAATGTTTAGGCAATTTTGGTCTTCCCATCATTTGATCTCTCGGACCATGATGTGGTATCACACGGTGCCTTAGGAATGTTCCAAAAAAAGCTAAATTGAACGCTAACGAGATGATAAACAGAATCAATATTGTTTTCTTAGACATCATAATCTCCTTCGAAATAGCTGAATAAAGAATCTTCACCGATAGTAATATCAGAATCTGCGTTTTCTGCATAAAGCCCATTACTAAGCACAATACCAGCCATGAAAGAAATTATTACCGTGGCAGCAATTGAAAAACTGACAACCTTTCTCATAAATGGATTTGCATAAGTAGTTGATACAGAATTTAATATTTTCTCGTTGAGTCCTGCAGGAACTTCTTCTTCTATATATTTACCAAGGAGACCATCTAACTGTTGTAATTCCCTGATCTCGTTCTGACAGAGGTGACAGCTGCTAATATGCATTTGAACTTTATTGTATTCAGTCTCATTAAGTTCGCCGGCAATATAGGCATTCAATTTTCTTTCAAAGCTACATTCATTTTTTTGCTTCATTTTTTTCTCACCTCTGCTCCTTTAGACAATATCAGGTTTACTTTCCTGCATTTTCTTTTGTTCATTTATTATTTTTATTAATTTTTTTTTAGCTCTTACTAGTTTGGAATCAACTGCAGATGGTGTTGTCTCCAACACTTCAGCAATTTGTTTATAACTCATTTTTTGAAAATATTGTAATTCTATTAAAAGTGCTTCTTTGGGTTGTAATTTTGAAAATGCTTCTTTAACAAGTTCATTTTGATCTTCACTATTTTGGTTTGGTTTATCCTCAAAATGTTCCATTTTATTATAGCTTGTAACCAGTTTGTTTTTTGCATCTCTCTTCTTTATAAGGTTAAGAGCTTTATTGTATGCAGTTCTGAATAGATAACTTTTGTATGATGATTCTTTAACTGAATTCATCTTTTTGTGAAATGCAATAAATGTTTCTTGAAGTATATCTTCAGCATCCTCTTTATTGCGAAGAATCTTTAAAAGATAATTATATAGTCTTTTGCTTTCATTTTGTAAAAGCAATTCAAATTTATTATCATTCATAATTAATTCCAAAATTTATTAGTTTCATAATATATGACAACAGATAAATATTATTACTGCATAATAACTTTCTATTTTGATAAAATAAATTAATTTCTTGCCAGATAAGGTCTGTATTTTTTTTTAGTTCAATCTAATGAAAAATAAAGGATTAGGAAGGTGTTATTATGTCAAAAGTTTGTGATATCTGTGGAAAGGGAGCACAAGTTGGTAATCATAGAAGTCACGCTATGAACGCTACGAAGAGGAAATTTTATCCTAATCTCCATAAAATTAAAGCGGAGATTGACGGAAAGGTTAAGTCCGTTAAAATATGTACCTCTTGTTTAAAGGGTAACAAAGTAAAAAAGGTTATTTAAAACCAATAAATTTTTTAAGAAAGACCGGTAACGGTCTTTTTTTTTGTCCAAATTTTCAAAGAAAACTCTTTACTGTAAAATCTACGAAAATCATATTGCAACCAATTCAAATCTTGGAGAATAAAATGGAACTTGTATTAGAAAAGATCAACACCCCCGAAGATTGCAATATTATCTTTGGAATGTCACATTTCATAAAAACAGTTGAAGACTTATTTGAAGCAATGGTAAATAGTGTTCCTGGTATAAAGTTCGGGCTAGCTTTTAATGAGGCATCTGGTCCTTGCCTTGTTCGAAAAGAGGGCACAGATGATGATCTTATGCGAATTGCAACTGATAACTTACGTAGAATTGGAGCAGGACATACATTCCTAATAGTGCTAAAAGATACATTTCCTCTCAATGTTCTTCCATCGGTTAAGGCATGTAGAGAAGTGGTAAACATATTTTGTGCAACTGCAAATCCGGTGCAGGTAATTATTGCTGAAACTGAGCAGGGAAGAGGTGTTCTTGGTGTTATTGATGGTTCATCTCCCAAAGGAATCGAGCTAGATAGCGATATTACAAATCGAAAGAAATTCTTAATGGATATTGGCTACAAAAGATAATGAGAACTTTTATCGCACTAGATCTTCCTGAAAATATCAGAGAGGATATTGCGGGAGTAGTTAGCAACTTTCGATCAACGTCTCCATTTGGTGTGAATTGGGTTCCTAAAGAAAATTTGCACATTACTTTCCAATTTATTGGTGAGACAAAAGAAGAAGATATTCCCGAAATTGCGGAATTTATTGAAAATAGTTTTTCAGAACTTTCAACACTCTTATTTACAGATCCAAGATTAGAGATTCTACCGGGTAGGAACCCAAAAATTATTTGGCTACGTTTGGAAAATAATGATAACTTAATTTTGAAAATATCAAAAAGACTTAAAAGTAAATTACGACAAATGGGATATAAAATTGATTCCAGAAGGTTGCGTTTTCATATAACCTTAGGTAGAATAAAAAAAAGGTTGCCAGAAAACACAATAAAACAAATATTAACTACAGAGTTAAAGATAAATAGCTTTAAAGTTGTGAAAGTGGTATTGTATAAGGGTTTACTGAAACCTCTTGGCCCACGATATATTGAGGTAATAAATTTTAATTTTTAAACAAGGAGTTAATTATGGCTGCGAAAGATAAAAATTCAGCATTAAAAACAGCACTCACTCAACTTGATAAACAATTTGGTGCTGGCACAATAATGAGAATGGGAGATAAGCCAGATTCCACAGTCTCTGCTATTCCTACAGGAGCAATTAATTTAGACGCTGCACTAGGTATCGGTGGAATTCCCAGAGGACGCATCACAGAGATATATGGTCCGGAGGCTTCCGGTAAAACTACACTTGCTTTGCATTGTGTTGCAGAATCTCAGAAACAGGATGGCGTTGTAGCATTTATTGATGTTGAACATGCACTTGATCCTGTTTATGCTGGCAATATTGGAGTTGATACAGAAAATCTTCTACTTTCTCAACCTGATGGTGGAGAGCAAGCTTTGGAAATTGTAGAGACGCTTGTACGCAGTAATGCAATAGATCTCATTGTGATCGACTCTGTTGCAGCACTAGTTCCACGAGCTGAGATCGAAGGCAGTATGGGTGACACACATGTTGGTTTACAAGCTCGTTTAATGTCGCAAGCACTTCGTAAACTTACAGGTATAATAAGCAAATCTAATACATCGGTAATATTTATTAATCAAACTAGAATGAAAA
>CAXCCM010000153.1:0-4164 GCA_963981005.1 uncultured bacterium
CCATTATTATCTTTTGAAGATGTAGATGACCTTTATATAAGTAGTTCAACAGATACATTACAAACTGATCAAATAATAATTGATGTAACAAAAATTATTCAATATTATATCTCTGGTGAATATGAAAACAAGGGAATTGTATTAAGATCATTAAATGTGAATGATGATTTTATTCACACAGAATTTGATATTGAACCGGAGATAAGAATAACATTTACACCACCATATATTGAGGAATAATTAGAGGTATAAATATGAAAAAAATTATAATTATTTTCTTTGCAGCTTTATTATTTTCCTGCGTTCAAACAGAAGAGGAAAAAATTGTAGCTCAAGTTAATGATGTAAAACTCACATTTGATGAATTTAAAGCTAATTTTTCTAATAATAAGTGGGAAGCTCTCACAATTGAAGATAAGAAAGAATTTATACAAGATTGGGTACAACTTACCCTTCTATCTCAAGAAGCTGATCTATTAGAAATTTCCCAATCTCCAAAATTGAAAGAAAAAATTAAATCTGCAGAGATCAATATTAAAGCAAATGCTCTTATTGCAACAAAACTTGCAGATGTTTCAGTTTCAGAAGATGAGCTATTTAACTACTACAAGATTCATAAAAGTGAATATCAAACAAGCCATAAAGAGTTTAAAGTACAAAGAATATTCACCAAAGATAGAGCAAAATTAAATACAATACTCGATGCAATAAAAACAACTTCTTTTAAAAATGCAGCAATTCTGCACTCCGAAGAAGCAGCTGGCAAAAATGGCGGTTACATAGGATTTCTATCAAAAAAAAATACACATATAAATATTTGGAACACACTTACTTCATTACAAAAGCATTACTATAAAACTGTAGAAACCGACAGAGGCTTTTACTTAGTAAAATATTACGATACAAGAACTGTGTATACCGATAAAACATTCTTAGAAGTTAAAGAAGAGATAGTTTTAAAAGTTACAAAAAGGAAAAAAGAAGATCTCTTTGAAAATTTAATAAAAGAATTAAAAAATAAATCAGAAATAATTATTTCAATATAGGAGAATTAATGAAAAGAACCATATTTATAATTACAATACTACTTGTTTTAGCTTGTTTATCAGCGGAAGTAGCAGATAAAATAATTGCAAAAGTTGGAAGAGAAATAATCTTAAAAAGCGATATGGAAAAAAGAATGCAGCAACTTGGTGCATCTGGAATTGAAATGGAGAACATCACTCAATTCGATATTTTAAATGACATGATAGAATCTAAACTTATCATTCAAAAAGCTAAAGAAGAAGAATATGAAATTGATGAACAGATGATAAAAGAGATGGCAGAAGATCAAATTAAGCAAGTTTCATCACAATTTCCAAGTGAATTTGAATTTAAGAAAGAACTAAAAAAAGCCGGTCTTTCTGTTCTTGAACTTAAAGATTATTACATTGAAATGATGACAGAAGAGCAATTAAGATCACAAATTATTCAGTACAACATTAAAAGCAAAATCCACATAACAGAAGGTGAAGTAGAAGAATATTATAAAGAGAATAAAATTGATATTCCCAACCGTCCGGATATGTTCCAAATTGGAATGATCGTACGATTTATAGAAGCTGGAGATGAAACAAAAGACAAGGTTCTGGTAGAAATAAATAAAATTAGAGACATGCTTAATGAAGGTGCAGATTTTGCTGAGATTGCCAAAGAACACAGTGATGGACCATCGGGAGCAAATGGCGGAAACTTAGGTTTCTTTGGAAAAGGAATGATGGTTAAACCTTTTGAAGATGCTGCTTTTGCTTTGATGCCTGGTGAGATAAGTGAAGTTATCGAAACACAATTTGGTTACCACATTATAAAAATTCTAGAGAAAAAAGGTAATGAGGTTAATGCCAGTCATATTTTAAAAATGGTAGAAGCTAATGAAGATGATGTTCAGGCAAATATTCAATTAATGGAAGATGTATCACAAAAGTTGGCGGATGGTGAAGAATTTACAGAACTTGCTAAAACATATTCCGAAGATGATGAAACAGCTGTTAATGGTGGAATTATTGGAGAATTCACCAAAGACACATATCCCGAAATGTTTAAAAAACATATAGAAAAACTGGAAGTTGGAGAGAGTACTGAATTAATACGTGAGCAGGAAAACTTTTATATCTTCTCAATTTTGAATAAAGTTCCCGAAAGAGAGTACCAATACACCGAGATCTTTGATAAACTAAAAGAGATGGTAACTTCTCAAAAAGAGCAAGAATTATATGGAAACTGGATAAAAGAATTAATGCAGGAAACTTATGTAGAAATTCTAATAGAAGAGTAATAAGATAATGAATAAATTTTCTGAATATCTTTCTACGCTTTTTGGAATTGGATACTTTCCAAAAGCACCCGGAACAGCTGGGACACTGTTTGCTGCAATTGTTTATTTTGCACTTCCAGATAATTGGCAGAATTCCATATTTGCATTAATAGCAATTCTTGTTGGAAGCCTAATCTCTGTGTTCTTTATTTCTAAAGCAGAAGAAGGTCTGGGACACGATAATGGAAAGATCGTTCTGGATGAATTCTGGGGATATTTAATCGCAGTTTTATTCCTACCTAAAACATTAGTTATAATTATTGCGGCATTTGTTTTGTTTAGAATTTTTGATATTCTAAAACCAGAACCGGTAGATGTATTGCAAAAATTACCTAAGGGTTGGGGCGTAATGGCAGATGATATCATGGCAGGAATTTATGCGAACATTGTTTTACAAATTGTAATTCGGCTAATCCCGAATATTATAAAATAACAAAAAAGGAGATAAATTATGTTTAATACTATTTTACAAGCAGGTACAACAGTAGCAGGAGAGGTGGCAAAACCAAATCCTATTATGCAGTTCCTACCATTTATTTTAATGTTTGTGATACTCTATTTTCTTATTATTCGCCCTCAGCGAAAAAGACAAAAAGAACATCAGGGTCTTTTAGATAATTTGAAGATAAATGATGAAGTTACCACAAACGCGGGAATAGTTGGAAAGATCGTGAATATTAAAAAAGACAAAAATACAGTTGTATTAAGAGTGGATGACACAACAGGTACAAAAATTGAATTTGTGAGATCAGCTATTGCAGGTGTAGTTACTGATGAAAAGCCGAAATCCAAATAATTTACATATTAGGCTATACGGTGATAAAACATTACGTGAAGTTGCCAAACCTGTAACAGAATTTACAGAAGATATTAATAATTTTATTGATGATCTGGTTTATACAATGTACGAAAAAGACGGAGTGGGTCTAGCGGCTCCACAGGTTGGAAGATCTCTCCGTATTTTTGTTGTAGATCCATTTTGGTTTAGCAATGAAGGTAAGAAAAATCCTCTTGTTCTGGTGAATCCTGAATTTATAGAATTTAATGGAGATATTGAATCGGATGAAGGATGTTTAAGTTTACCAAATATTTTTGAACCTGTTAAACGCGCCGAAATGGTTATAATTGAAGGACTGAACGAGAAAGGTGAAAAGGTGCGTTATGAAGCAGAAGGACTTTTTGCCAGAGCCCTGCAACACGAATTTGACCATCTCGACGGTATTCTGTTTATCGATAAAATTTCTAAACTTAAACGTGTATTCTTAAAGAAAAAATTACACGATCTTCAAAGTACAACTGATGAAAACGGCGATAATATTGGCGAATTAGTGCTTTAAAAGATATATGAAAATAGAGAAAATAGTCTTCATGGGAACTCCGGATTTTGCTGTTCCCACTCTAAATGCTTTAGCAAAAACAAGATTTAAACCACAACTTTGTATAACACAACCAGATAGACCAAAAGGAAGGAAAAGAAAACTGCAGCCAACTCCAGTGAAAAGTGCTGCACAAAAACTTGAAATTCCTGTAATTCAACCAGAAGATGTGAATTCACTTGAGACAATAAATGAATTATTAGAGATAGCTCCTGATATTATTGTTACAGTGGCTTATGGTGGATATATAAACAAATATTTAAGACTACTGCCAAATTTTGGATGCATAAACTTGCATCCCTCATTATTACCAAAGTACAGAGGTTCTGCACCAATAAATTATACACTTTTTAACGGTGAACAAATTACAGGAAATACAATATTTAAAATTGTTGCCAAGATGGATGCAGGTCCTGTTATTTTTCAGAGTAA
>CAXCCM010000154.1:0-4159 GCA_963981005.1 uncultured bacterium
TATAAGCCATGATTTATTCTCCTTAATATAATTTAATTTAAAAACAAAAATTTAAACTTCTTTAATCATGACAAGGAATTTATCATGTTGTGATTTTGCATATCAAATACCTTGACTCTCGAATTAATAAATAGCTTTTGTTGTATAAAGATAAAAAATGAATTAAGGGATAAACATTATGCAGGAAAGTATAAACCAATTTAAAAGACCACCAAAAAGATATCAACCAAAAGGTCTCACAATTCTTTATGAAGATCGGGATATAATTGTGGTGAATAAAGTGAATGGTTTGTTAACGGTGAGTAGCGAAAAGGTGAGAGATAAAACAGCTTATTATCTTTTGAATGAATACGTTCGCAAAGGGAATCAAAAATCAAAACGAAGAGTATTTATCGTGCATCGGCTTGATAGGGATACTTCCGGTGTTATTGTGTTTGCAAAGGATGAAAAAGCTAAGCGTTATCTACAAGAAGAGTGGCAAAGTTTTAGTAAAAAGTATTACGCATTAGTAAATGGAACAATGTTAGAGAAAGAGGGTGTTATAACTTCCTATTTGGCAGAAAATAGTGTTCATAGAATGTATTCTGTTACAGATTCTAGCAAAGGTAAGCTAGCCAAGACCGGATATAAAGTTATTAAAGAATCAGCAAAATATAGTCTCTTGGAAATCGATCTGCAAACTGGTAGAAAGAATCAGATTCGAGTTCATCTAGCAGATAAAGGTTGTACGGTAGTCGGTGACAAAAAATATGGTGTAAAAGAAAAAGGTATTAAAAGACTTATGCTCCATGCAGCGTCACTAACTATCACTCATCCTTTTTCTAAAGAGAAGATGATATTTAAGACAACGGTTCCTGCCTATTTTGAATCACTTATGAAGAGGTGATGAAGACAGCTTTACAAGTGATACTAGATAATGCACTTTAAGTAATCACAGATCATCATTTTTATTTTGATTACTGTAATAGTACAATGTAAACTCTTGCTCCATTTTCGGCAAGATAACTTGTCGGACGTTCTGGGTTTCCGGGTGCATTAGCAGCAAAAGTTAAAGTATCACCCTCAATCTTATAAATTCCCAAAGCTGTTTCATCGATAGCTTCATTAAAATATGAGTCAGTTATAAAATAATCTATTTGTTTAGGAACAGCATTTGTATTAAGAGATATTGTACCTTTATACCACTCTTGTGAAATTGAAGCATTGATATCAAGCACATCTTCATTTACATCATAAGTCCACTCATCATTGCCGCCCTCTAATTCGTACCCAATCCAGATACCTTGCATTTCTGTCTCACTACTATTACCTGTTGGTTCATTATCACAAGACCAAATTGCTAAAAGAGTTATAATCAATATATAAATAGTTGTCTTACTCATATTTTCTCCTGTTTATTTTTTGTTCATCAAGAAAAAGAGTTCCCAATTATAATAACTTGGGAACTCCAATGACTCGTATAAGTGCTTTTTTATTTAAGAAGCAGCATCTTCTTTGTTGCTTCTGTTTTACCATTCACATTCAGTTTATAGAAATAAACACCAGAACTCACTGGTTCACCGGAATCGTCATTCCCATTCCAAACTGTAGTGTGAACTCCAGTTCCAAAACTGTCTTTTACCAGTGTATTTATCTTTTGTCCCTTAATACTGTATATAGAAACTTCGATGTTGCTTTGATCAGCAATAGAGAAAGATATAGTGGTGCTTGGATTAAATGGATTTGGGTGATTACCAACAAGTGTATTAGCATTAATTAAGGTGTTATCTACATCAACCATATCAACTGTAAGAGTTACAGGAATAACAGTTATATTTCTGTTATCAGTAATACTAATTTCTGCAGAGTAGTCACCGTTTTCTAAACCATTAGGATCTATTGTAAGTTCAATTGTATCTATTTCATCTGGCTCAACATCACCAGAGTAAGAATCAAGTTCCAACCAATCACCTGTATAAATTAACTCGATTGAGTAAGTTCCAACTCCTGATCCAGTATTCTCTATTGTAAGATCATCTGTAATTACTTCATTTAATAAAGCTTCAAACGTAAATTCTTCAGGATTGAAAACTAAAACAGGTGGTTGTGGTGCTACACTTGGGAATGTGATGTAATCTAACCAGGCACAGTCTGAGCCACTGCTTACACTGCCATCTTTAAGGTATTTCCATTTGAAAGTACGGTTACCTGCAGTTACAGCATAACTTTGATAACCCCAACTTACTTCACCATCCCAGCGGTCTTGCTCGACATTATCAATATAAAATGCCAAATAATCCCAATTGTCATTCTGATCTTCTTCGCAAGAGATCTTTGTATAGAATGAAATTATATCATCTTCTTCAACATTCATCACTATTTCCAATTCAGAAGTCTGATCATGAGTGATCAAACCAGACTTTGCAGAATATGTTCCTTCATAAACCTCATTTGCTTGAACAATCCAATCTTGATTTCCTGCAAATGCCCATGGATACAAAGTGAAATCTCCAGTCTCAAAATCTTCATCAGCAGGCCCAGCTGTAGTAAAACTCCAAATAGGTCCATCAGCATTTCCAAAATCATTTATAGCGTTTATGCTCCAATAGTAGATTGTGTTATATTCTAATAATTCAATTAATTCATAGTTTGAAGATGTTACAGCTTCACCATTTACAATATTAGTTGGAGGATTATCAGTACCAAAAGAAACTTCATAAGAAGCAGCTCCACCACCGTTCATCCAGCTAAGATTTGTGTTTACAGCAATATTCTCAGCAGTATCAGATGGGCTAGGATTTACAACTGCATTTGGTGGCGTGTTTGGTGTAGGAACGGCATTTATAGAAGCTAGGGCGTCTATCCTCCCAGAACCAAAATTATTGTTTTTTGGGTTTTGGGCAACACCAACATTTTCTTCTATGATCTGATCTATAAGTGCAGGAGTTAGGGTGAAATCTTTCGAAAGCATTAAAGCAATAACACCAGCTACACAAGGTGTAGCCATAGAGGTTCCACTCCAACCTGATTCATAACCCGTATTATTATAATGTGCTAAAGATTTAATATCAGCCCCCGGAGCTGAAATGTCAGGGCGGATCAAGCCCATTCCTGGATTATATGCATAATCGTTGAAACCGGTAATATTTTCCCAAGTAACCGGACCCCTGCCAGAGAATCCGGCAAGGTTATCATTACTATCTGTAGCTCCAATGCAAACAACTGAAGAAAGCCCACCAGTTAAAGTTTGATCTGGGTGTAACCATGGAGGAGGACAATCTCCAGGTGATCTAACGTTATCTGGAATTGGGTAAGAACTTTGTTGATTACCCTCATTTCCAGCAGCTACAGATGCAAAGACATCAGCTGCATAAGCATAATCCATTGCGTTTCTCCAACCAATTCTATTAGTTCCCCAGCTATGTTGCCAACCAAAGGACATACTCAACACGTCGGCTCCATTATCTACAGCATATTCAATAGCTTGCCAGCACTGTGATTCGTTACCATTTCCGCTTGAATCCATGAGCTTCACACACATTATTGTTGCTTCAGGAGCCATTCCAGTTTGTGAACCGGCAGTACCATCACCAGCTACAGTTCCGGCGCAATGTGTCCCGTGACCATGGTCATCCATTGGGTTATCGTCACCATTTGCAAAATCGTATCCATGGTTAGGATAATCGGGATGACTCCAAAGATGGTCATTAAGATCTGTATGATTATAATTTACACCTGTATCTAAAACTGCAACAATTACACCGGCACCATAATAGCCTTGCCCCCAAACATCATCTGCATTAACTATAGTTACATTCCAGGTTATCTCTCTACCGTCTCGTATTTCATGAAGTGATTCATCTGAATTCTTATTGATCTTCGGAGCTAAGAGAATCATTCTATCTTCATCAAAATCTATTGCTGCTATTTCGCTTCTGGTTGAAATTGCATTAATTGCACTTTTAGTCATTTCACAATTAACAACATTAGAAATCCAAATAGACTTGATTTCTCTAACATGAGAATTAGCTTCTAATTCGTTTAGTTGGAGCATTAAGTCTGCCTGGGTTTGAGAAGTGAATTCTTTAAGTGTAGAAGTTACATAATCTCTCTTATCTTGCTTTGCCATGTTCTTAGTTTCAGAAATCATCTGCTGTGAATTGTAATTATCTTTAAAGGA
>CAXCCM010000155.1:0-4116 GCA_963981005.1 uncultured bacterium
ATTTATGATGCTTTTATCTACATGTGATTCAGCTGCAAAATGAACTACATAATCCGGGCTGAATTGCTCAAAAACAGTTTTCACATCTTGTGGGTCTGCCACATCGCCCTTTATAAACACATAATTCGCATTCTCTTCGATAGTTGTAAGATTGTTAAGATTACCCGCATAAGTGAGTTTATCGAAATTTATTATTTTGAAATTAGGATATTTATGAACTAGGTATCTAATGAAGTTAGAGCCAATAAAACCTGCTCCACCTGTAACCATAATAATTTTATGTTCATCATTAGAAATTTTATCTTTTTCAAAAAAATCAAAAGTACTTTCTTTATCTTCCATTATTTATCCTTATTTAATTAGATATAAAATAACATAAAACACAGGTGCTGCCAATAAAAGACTGTCAAATCTATCAAGAATTCCACCATGACCAGGAAGAACATTTGAACTATCTTTCACTCCTGCATCTCTTTTTAATATCGATTCAAACAGATCTCCCATTTGACCAAATACTCCACCCGAAACAGCAGCAGCAATGGCTTGTGACAATGTTACTCCAAAAAAGTTTATGAGAACCAAGGTTCCAGCAAAAGAAAATATTATTCCAGCTAAGAAGCCTTCTAATGATTTATTTGGACTTGCCTTAAATATCTCACGATGCTTTCCTATGGTTCTTCCTGCAGTATATGCCATTGTGTCTGTAATCCAGATCATAAACAGTAAGCTCAATATTAAGTTTCTGCCATTATCTAATAGACGAATATGATAAACACTGCTTAATAATATTGCGATATAGACAATAATAAATATTCCAGCAGATCCTCTTATCATCGCACCTTCCAGATTATTGCTAAAAAGATCTATACCAATAATAACAATAAAAGCCAGCAGTAGTGATGCAAAGATCATAGCCATTCCTAAATAAATAGAAGCGATGAATACTATTAATCCTAAAATAATAATCACACTTGGCACAATAATACCTTTATTAAAGAACATTTCTCTTAACTCAAACATCATCTGAAATGCAATCAAACCTAAAAATGATGCAAGTATGATATCTCCAACATGAAAAATATAAATAAGTAACGGAATAAAAAATACTGCAACCAAAACTCTTTTCAATAAAACCATTTATTTCTCCCCTCTAGAGCCAAATCTTCTCTTTCTTTTTTGGAAATCCAAGATAGACTGAATAAACTCTTCACGACTAAAATCTGGCCATAATGTTTTTGTAAACCAGAATTCAGAATAAGCACTTTGCCAGACTAGAAAATTAGATAAGCGCTCTTCCCCACTTGTTCTAATAACTAAATCCGGATCAGGCATGTAAGCTGTATAAAGATAATTGTTTACCATCTCGTCATTAATTCTCTCTTTCCTTATCTTACCAGTTGCAATATCTTCTGCCATAGCTTTGAATGCATCTATAAGCTCACGTCTTCCACCGTAATTCATTGCGACATTCAAGTGAAGCCCGTCATTATTCCAACTACTTTTACATGTATTTAAAACTTTCTTATTATAACTTTTCTCAAGCTCTTCTTTGCTTCCAATAAATCTGATATTAACATTATTCTCTTTTAGGTCATCAATTTCTTTTACCAGAGAATCCATAATTAATTTAAGAAGATAATTTACTTCCTGTTTAGAACGTCGCCAGTTCTCTGTTGAGAATGCATAAACCGTGAGATATTCCAAACCAGCCTCTACTGCAGTTTCCACAATTCTTCTTACAGCTTTTACACCCTCTTTATGACCATTAACACGTTTTGTATTATGCTCATCAGCCCAACGTCCATTACCATCCATTATTATGGCAATATGCTTGGGCATTCGCTCCACATCTATTTGCCTAATTAATTCTTTATAGCTCATTAGAATCCTATTTAATTATTTTTCTCAGCCAATTTCTTTAGGAATGCATTCATAAAATCATCCAGATCACCATCCATAACGCTGGAGACATTGCCTGTTTCGTGATTCGTGCGATGATCTTTAACCATCTGATACGGATGAAATACATAAGAGCGTATCTGATTTCCCCATCCTATATCAGTTTTAGTGCTTGCGTGCTTTTGACGCTCTTTTTCACGCTCTTCTTCATAATGCTGATATAGTTTAGATTTTAGAATAACCATCGCAACTTCACGGTTCCTAAGTTGAGAACGTTCATTCTGGCATTGAACAATTATATTTGTTGGAATGTGCGTAATTCTTACTGCTGAATCGGTTGTATTAACACCCTGTCCACCTTTTCCACTGGCTCTGTATGTATCAATTCTAAGATCACTTGTTTCAATTTCGACTTCGATGTCATCTTCTATCATTGGATATACAAATACAGAAGCAAATGATGTTTGTCGTTTACCTTGAGCATTAAATGGTGAAATGCGAACAAGTCTGTGAACTCCACTCTCTGTTTTTAAATATCCGTAAACGTAATCTCCCATAATCTCTAAAGTCACACTTTTTATGCCAGCTTCATCACCAGATTGATAATCAACAATTTCAATTTTATGCCCTGTTTTCTCTGCCCAACGTTTATACATTCTAAAAAGCATTTCAGCCCAATCCTGTGATTCTGTTCCACCAGCACCCGGGTGTATTGTAAGGATTGCACTATTGGGATCAGTTTTTCCACTAAGCAAAAATTGAGTTTCTATTTTTTCTACAAAATTTTGTTCATCTAGTAGAGCATTTACAGCTTCTTTTAATAATGATTCGTTAAAATCCTCTTCGAGGAGAATTGTATATGTTTGCAAATCATCTTTAATTGTTGCTAGATGGTCATCTTTAGCTATTTGATTTTTTAATTGATTTAGCTCTTTTGTAATTTTGGTGGCTTTTTTCTGATCACTCCAAAAATTGGGTTTTTCCATTTCCGTTTCAGATATTTTTATTTTCTGCTTTATTACAGCAGTGTCAAAGTAACCTCCGAATCTCTGATATTCTATCTATTAATTCTTTACTTTGTTTTAAAAAATCTACTAATTCCATTAAATCCCCTTAATAAAAAAACTTTATTCACTATGAGTGTTAATAAATATATGTTGAAAATTATATCAATAAAAACTTCCGGGTAACAGATAACTTTTTACTTCTTCATTATAATATCTATCCGTCATTGTTGCTATAAAATCACGTACAACTTCAGGATCACTGAATTTCTTACGATAAGATACATCCTTCCTATTTAGGAAATGCAAGAATATTTTTGATTTTGAATTATTTTCTTTTATGTCTTCTTGATATTGTTCAAAGAGAACTTCCATACTTCTATCAATTCTCTCTTGCGCTTTTTTTACATTTTTATTGGTATAGATTCGCTGATAATTAAATTTCTTCAATTTGAATAAATAATGAGATGTCTCTTCATCAAAAGCAACCTGATCTTTACCAAAACTATTTAAAATAACTGTTTTAACAAGTGTGTCGATGATCTCACTATTTGTATTTCCAAGATGTTTTGCACAATCTTTTGGGATCTCATCTCTATCCATTATTTTAAGTCTGATCGCATCTTCAATATCTTGTCCGATATAGGCAATAGTGTCGGAAATTCTAACCACACAACCTTCTAAAGTTGATGGCATCCAGTTTGTTTTTTTGCCACCTTTTTTTCTTACTTCTATATAATTTTGAATATCTACTTCTGTTTTATCTCGTTGCGGTTGTAAAACTTGGTTATGTACTTCTCCATCGTGGGAAATTATACCATCTCGAACTTGAAATGTAAGATTAAGTCCTCTTCCACCTCGTGAGATGTAATCTACTACATTTAAGCTTTGAATATTATGATGAAAAGCACCAATTCCAGCTTTCTTGCAGATTTTAGATAACGCAACTTCTCCATCATGACCAAAAGGTGTATGCCCCAGATCATGACCCAAAGCAATGGATTCTACTAGTTCCAAATTTAAACCCAACATATTTGCTATTGTTCTGGAAATCTGTGATACATAAGTTGTATGCAAGCTTCTGTTGGAAGTTTCTTCATCAAACATGTTGGTAAAAGAGAAAACTTGTGTTTTTCCTTGGTATCTTCGATACGCCCCACTGTGTAGAATTCGATCTCTATCTATTGCAAACTCTGTTCGTATAAAGCAATTA
>CAXCCM010000156.1:0-4101 GCA_963981005.1 uncultured bacterium
GTCCTAAATAAATCGCATCTGCTCCACCATCACCTGCAGCATAAAATGCTTCGGTATTTCCAACTGGCAAAAGAAGTTCAGGTTTCTTCATATTTTTGTAATAAGCGCAACTGATGTTGCACTCATCCCCTTTCCATCACCGGTTATTCCCAGATTTTCTTCAGTTGTTGCCTTTATTGAAATATTGGTGATCTCAGTTTGCATGTCGGCTGTAATGTTCTCTCGCATTGCCGGAATATGGTTCTGTAATTTAGGTTGCTGGGCACAGATAGTTGCGTCTATATTTCCAATTTTAAATCCAGAATCATGCATTATCCTAAAAGTTTTTCTTAGCAAAATTCTGCTATCTATATTCTCGTAAGCTTCATCAGTATCAGGGAACAACAATCCGATATCACCTTTTGCCAGAGCGCCTAAAATTGCATCAATAATTGCATGAATGAGAACATCGGCATCAGAGTGGCCGAGTAATCCTTTCTTAAAAGGAATCTCCACTCCACCTAATATCAACTTTCTATTCTCTACTAATTTGTGAACATCATATCCATATCCAATTCGCATATTATTACTCCATTCTCAATAAATTAATCTACAGTTATTGATTTTGATACATTTTTAGGTACATCAGGGTGAACACCATGATCTTTAATGCACAATCTATCTAAATATCCCATCTTTTTTATACTCATTTTTAGTGCCAATAATTGAAGTACAATCGTAGAAGAAAAAGTTGTCATCAACGAATCACCTGTTCTAGGCAGAATTATATAACCCCATCCGTAATAACCCTCATCGTGTGGGTTTAAATGTGCATTCTCTAATAATTTATCATTTTCCTCTGCAATAATAAATGTGTCACCACCACGTATTTTGTGAGTATTGATCTGTGAAACTGTTAGATTTACATCTCTTTCATCTGGTCCAGTTACATAGATGAGCGGATAATTCCTATAGGCATTTTCAAAGAAATCAAAATCTTCAATCGTCTCTTTAAAAAGTTCTAGAGCTTCTTGTGAAAGATCGAAAGGATAAGATCTTGAAAATACATAATTACTAATTGCAAGTGTTATCTTTCTTCTCTCTTCGTAAGAAATATTTCTTTCCTCTGCCAGAATTTCCATATCTTTAATTATCTTATTATAGTGTTTTATAATTGCTTTAATATTCTTAATTCCAAAAACTGTATTCTTTCCTAATATGGTGTTAGGACCATGCTTGAACTCAGAAGCCTCTCCACCTTCAGTATGATTAAGAACAGTTTCTCTAATTTTTAGAGCACCTTCTTTGGCAACGCCGGTAATTTTTGTAGCAAGAATATGCATGGAAGGTTCCATATATATTTTACCAGATACAAATTCAATCTGCTCTTCAGTTGTTCGAATAGTTTCCTGTATCAACTGAGGAATATTGTTGATCGAATTTCGACGAAATTCAACAATCTTTTTCAAATTCTTATACTCAGAAGACTTTTTATTTTCAATATTGTTCAATTTCATTTCCGCAACTTTTACAGCTAAATAATAGAACAAAGTAATCTGATTTATAAAGCTCTTTGTTGCTGGGACTGCGATTTCTGGTCCGCATGAAATTGGAATTGATACATCACTTTTTTCTTGACCCAAAGTTGAGTTCATGTTGTTAACTAATACAACTTTTTTAATATCCAAGTCAGAGCGCTCAATATCGTTAAAAATATCTACAAGGTCTTTTGTTTCACCACTTTGAGAAACTCCAATCACTACATCATCATCTCTCAGACTTTTAGAATATTGACCTCTAAAATTTCCTGGTAAAATTGGAATAACTTCAATGTTTGCGATCTCGTTAAAGAATAGAGCTGCTACTAAAGTAGCATGATAAGAAGTTCCGCATGCAATTGTATAAATATTCCTATTTTTCTTTGAAGTATTTTCTATAATAGAAAGAAAATTTTCTACACTTTTATTAAATTCATTCACATCGATCATCTCGGAAATCGAATCTAAAGCCTTAGCCAGGAGTAAACGTTTCTTGTTAAAATCAGAATTCATTAATTCTAAAAACAGATTCATATCACTTGAAAAAAAGTATTTTTTCTTGAAATTTTTCTTAACCAGTTCATTATAAATTGCAGTATAATTTTGTTTTACTTTCCCATAAAATTCCTCAGCAATTGTAGATTCAGCAAAGTCAGTAAAAATTTTTTGCTGTTTTTCAAAGTCATCAATTGTAAGAATTTTCTCATGAAGCTGCATTTTTTCTATTAGAATATTTTCTTTTTTTAGCAGGTCACGCATTCTTCTTCCTGTATTAGAGCCACCCTTAAAAAGCTTTATAAGTTTTCCGGATGATTCAACTTCAGCAATGATTTCCTGCTCCATAAAATGTTCAAATTGAGGTAAAAGTTCAGTGTCTTCTGTTCTTAGTTTAGAACGCACTGCTTGCTTTTTAATGACATCACCGGGTTTATAATTTAAGTCCTCTTGCCCTGCACGTTTAACTTTGTGGTTTTTGAACGCAAATATTTTATAGTTATCATTTTGGAACTCTACACATTCACCTTCGCGCAAATTTATAAGCATCTTGGTGAATTTAAGAACAGCAGTAAGATCAGATGAAGCCAATCCAAATTTATTGTCGCCTATATCGCCAACACCAAAATATAAACTGCTTCCTGCTTTAATTGCCCAACTTGTTTCTGTAATTGGATCTACAATTACAGCAGCATAAGAACCAACCATTTTTTCTGCAGCCTGTATAATAGCTTTTCGCATACACTCTTTGCGAGGTTCGATCTTTTTTTGATCTTCAATTATTAACTTATCCAGTTCATTATCAAAATAATGTTCCACGATGTGAACCAACATTTCGCCATCATTATCAGAAACAACATTATGACCTTCTGAAAGAAGAAAATTCTTAAGTTCCCGAGTATTCGTTATGTTCCCATTATGAGCCCCATAAATAAATTCTTTACACTTAACAATGTGAGGTTGTGCATTTTTCTTGGTCACACTTCCAAAGGTTGCCCATCGAACTTGACCGCAAAATATTTTACCACTCTCGCTCTCGATTCCTAAAGTTTTTACCAAAGTGCTAGGAGCACCGATATCTTTTAAAATTGTTACATCTTTCTCATTTTTTTGAAAAACAGCACCTGTTGAATCGTAGCCACGATATTCAAGTGCCTTTAACAATGTTGAAGCATATTCACCAAGGTGAAGTGTAGATTCTAACATACTAAGCCCAAGTACTCCGCATCCAATTCCAAAAACAGGAATTTTTATTTTGATTTTCAGATTTTTCAATCTGCCCATTAATTATCTCCTATTAAGGTTATTTTCTAATATTAATTTAGCGATCTCCAGGTCAAATGGATCTGTGATCTTGAAATTATGTGATGAACATTCAAGTGTGTAGACAGGGTATCCAAAATGTTCAAGTAAGGCTGCATCATCGGTACAATATAATGATTTATTGTTTGCATCATCATGACATTGTTTTAATAATTTAAATTGGAATACCTGTGGAGTATAAGCGTTTACAAGATCTTCTCTGGGTACAGTTTGTAAAATCTTATCCTGCTTGATCTTCTTAATCGTATTTTTTACTTTGCTAACAGGAATTACAGCTTTTTTTTGTTGAGCCTTTTTAATTAGATTTGATATATCAGTTTGAGAAATAAATGGTCGAACCCCATCATGAATAAGAACAAGCTCTGTGCTATTTGAGCAATAGATGAGTGCATTGTAAACAGAATCCTGCCGCTGATTGCCACCTGCAATAATTTTTATAGGGAGATCATTATATTCTTTTTTAATGAGATCTTTATAAACAGCAATTTCATCTTGAGGAAGTGTAATAATTACACCGTCAATTTGGGGATGATCTACAAATTTATCTATAGTCCAAAACAATAATGGGCGATCCATAATTTGAATGAATTGCTTTTTTTTCTCATTCGATATTCTTGTTCCGCTTCCTCCAGCGGTGATTATTACGATGTTCTTCATATTATCTCCACTGACCAGAGAATTAGTTCAAATTTGCAGGTCAATAAAAAAGTAGGAGAATTGAAAAACCTTGAATAAGCTTCATTCAAATTTTCTTCATATTCAACTT
>CAXCCM010000157.1:0-4085 GCA_963981005.1 uncultured bacterium
GCTGAACCAATTGTGAATCTAAACAGTATTTGTTTCTTCTCTTTTCCGAATTTTTTACATATTTCCGTAATACATTCAAGATGAGGTTTCGTTACAATCAGTACTTGATTTCCAGAAACTAGTAAATTATTCAGAAATTGAATATTTGAATCAAGATTATCTGGATGAATATCATGTGATGATGGATACATATAGCTTCCAGAATGTTTTTTGAATTTCTTTGAAAGTTGTATTTTTCTTACTTCTTCATTCTCCCAGCTTTTCGATGTTTTTCGTTTAAATCTAATTGCCATAGATTTACTGTAACAATATTTGCAATCATGCTTACAACCATTAATGCAATTAGCAGTTTTATCAGCCCACTCATGGGCTCCGAAAACTTTATTATTAGACATTGATTATTTGAATTCCTTCCATATCTATTTTCCTTAAACGCATTTTCAGTTTTGGAAAATTCTTAGATCGCTTATTTAACACATTATTATCTTCTAACTCGAACCTTATTAAACCTTTTTCACTTTGATCATTTAAATAGTCAATAATTTGATTTTTTGTTGGAATATCTTCAGGTAGACTGCATTTCCAAGAAATAAATGAAGAAGTCAATTCTGTAAATATGTAAAGAAGTGTAACTGGACTATTTGAAATTAAAGAATCAATTTTTATATGTAATGTACAATAAAATGTAGAGTCAATCTTAACTTTTTCCATTTCGTATTTATAACTTTTATAAAACTCATCAACCATATTGATATCAGTTGTACAAAAGAGTAGAAAAAAATAATCAGAATTTGTGAGTTTACCGTTTTTTGTGTTCGGAATAGAAAATCCACAAATGTAATCTTTTTTAGTTTCTTTAAGTCTATCTAAAAACAACTTATTAATTAAATTAAAGTCTATATTACCAGAAGGTTCTTTATTAATTTGCGCATTTAAATCATCTACGGTAATACCAAAAAAATCAGCAACTTTACTTTGTATCATTGCGTTATGTCCAGTGCCAATTATTCTTTTTAAAGCAGTATAATTAACGAAAATCATTATGTCTTTTGATGAATATATTTTTTGTGTTGTTAAGATTTTAATGAACAAATCCATGTTAATCTGATTAGCAAAGGGATCAGCGAAAATAAGACCCCATCTCGTTTTGGATAAGATTTCAATAATAGATTCTACATGATTACACCAATTTCCTTTCTCACAAAATATCTCAACTTTTTCTTTCTTTCTCATCACATTATGAAAACTTGATAAATTCTTTTGTAATTTATCACATCTATTTTCATCAATTTCCGTAAAGATACATTTATATTCGATAAAATCGTTTTTTGTGCTGAATGAATCAATTACTTCTAAAGCAATTAAAGGTGAACCTTTTTTGCCATCATCATGTTGTCCTTCTCCAGCATATAAATCAACATATCCAAAAAGATCTGAAATATTTCTATAACTTGCTACAGATGCTATGCTCATAGATT
The DNA here is from genome assembly GCA_963981005.1 of uncultured bacterium. Taxonomy (GTDB): domain Bacteria; phylum Cloacimonadota; class Cloacimonadia; order Cloacimonadales; family TCS61; genus Tenebribacter. Next base: position 1,479 of record CAXCCM010000157.1, read on the forward strand.
TCAATAAAATTTTCTTTAAAACATTGTGCTTTAATTCAGTATTTAATAATTCTTCTTCAAAATAACTATCAGCCATAATGCTCTCTTAAATCAATTTCACATTTTCATTTAACATCAATCACAACCCCAACGATTTATCAATTTTAGTTTTAGTTACCGAGAGTACTTCTGCTGTTTTTACATTCAGAAGTTTCACATAGAGTTCAAAGCAATCTTCCTGTTCAAATAACTCACTGGCTATCATCATCTCGGCACCCATTATTTTCCCTACTTCTACAGCTTTACTTATGTCTATAAATCCTGTGAGTTGCAGCTTCTGTTCTTCAATTAATTTTTGCAGGTTTTTGCGTTCGATAGCTCTAAAAGTTTGGTTGAGTGAGAAGGCATACATCAGGTTAGCAGAAAAATATTCGGCATTCACTTTCAATGCCTCTTTAGAGCACATTATCGGCAGTATGGCAGCAGGAGTATTCTGGGGGATCTTAATAGAAGAATAATCTTGAAGTTGAGATATGGCTCTTGTGAATAATTTATCCAGTGTGATCTTATTCTCTTCTGTCTCTATCTTGGTCGCTTCCAGATATTCATCTCCACCAGAAAGAGGTTTCCCCAGATAATTATGCAGTTCCTCTTTCACTTTGCGAATAATAATTGCTTCCAGTTTATCGGTTTGGAAATTTTCACCAGTGTGATGACTTACACTGCCGGGAGCTCCACCATCACTTTCACCTTTTTCTCCATAAGTTAGGAACACATAGTTGGCATAAGTGTATTGCGAGATCTGACGCAGAACATATTCGCCATCTATAGGCAAGCCTCCTGTTCCAATAGTAAATAGTTTAATGCCTTTTCTTTTGGCATCTTTTAATGCACTTACATAAGTGTAGGGTTGCTTATAATCTAGGTGTGGTGGAGCATCGGTAATTATAAAAGCTAGCCTTACTCCATTTTTACGCCATTTTATTTTATTCATTGCATCATCCAGTGCTGCCTGCAGATCTTCTGGGCTATCACCACCACCATCGGCGGTTACTTCAAACAATTGCTTCTGGAAAGCGAGAAGAGTATCAGTAAGCGGGATAACTTTTGTAATATATGCATCCTTGGTATCTTTGTATAAAACCATTCCGTAACGTATTTCTGGTTTAGGGGAAATTTCGGAAATATTAAGATTAATGATCTCTATGCTGTTACGAAGTCTTCTAATCTCTTCTCTCATACTTCCTGTAGTATCTAGTATAAACAGAAGATCCAGTGGGATATTCTTCATTGCAGCTTTTTGAATATTTGCCAATGTAACATCTATCTCCCGTTTTCCTTGGCGATCTATAATTAGATCTTCGATGATACAATCATATTCAACTTCTAGCCTGTATTTACTAATGTTTCTTTTATATTCTGTGGGGAAGAAGAAGTAGCTTCCATCTGAATATGATAATCCGTTTTCTAATTCTTTATTACCGGAAAAGATCCTCAGTTTTGCATCAGGTAATGATTTTCCCATTCCATCTTTTATATTCAATACAATTCTTTCACTAATATTTATGGGAAATGCATTCACCTGTCTTTTGTATATCTCTAAAAAGTTCAAGAAATAATTAAATTGTTTATTGTCATCCACAAATCCTGCTTTTAATCCGGAATAGGAAGACGCTGTAACTGAAGAATAAGGTTTCCCGGGTGAAGGTTTTACACCTTTTTTTGATACGGTTTTAGATGTTTCTCTGTATGGTTTTAGAGAGGTAGAACCAATTGTTTCAATTACTTCAATATCACTTTCGTCTTCAGCATCAAAGTCTTCTTCTATTAAGGTATCTTCCTTAACAGGATCAGAAACTGACATTCCGTCTACAGTGTAAGACGTTTCGTTTGATTTCCCACCTCTTACGTCTTTATCTTCAGTTTTTCCTGAACCTGTATTGGTTGGTATAACTATTTCATCTTTATTTTCAATTACCTCTATTCCTTCTGTTTCTATGTCTTGCTGTTTTATAGATATATTTAAGATAGTTGTGAGAGCTGAATTGATCTTAACACCGGTTATTTTTTTGGCTTTATATCCTGTTCTCGTACATAGTACATCATACTCTCCGGGAGTGATGCCAATAATGAGATATGAGCCATTTTCTTTAGTTTGTTTGCCAGTAACTTTATTTTTACCAGATAACACAGATACGTTTGCATATTGAACCGGGTTGCCTTTTTCATCAGTTACTTGGCCGGCAAGTTTACCTGTTGGTTCGGTTGTTTTTTTAGCTTTGTTATTTTTGGTTTCTGCTAATAAAGATGTAAAAAGAATTATTATCAAGATCAGGGTAAATATCTTCTTCATTGTTCCTCCCGTTTCATGTATGTTTGTGTTTTTCATTTAATAATATTAGAAATTTAATAACAAAATTTGTAGCTAATTAATTAAGTGTCAAACATATAATTAGTTAACACTAGCAAATAAAATGATAGATAATGCAGGCATTTGGTTCTCAGTTGACAATTCAATTGGCAATAATTCTCTTGCTGTAAGGCTAAATTTAATGGGAGTTACAATGACAAAATTATTGTTTTTAGAAGATAGTTATTTAAAAGAATTTACGGCAAAAGTTATTGAAG
>CAXCCM010000158.1:0-4083 GCA_963981005.1 uncultured bacterium
TATTCAAGGTCAATCATTCAAATTTTACTTAAGCAGCATACACTTCTTAGTAGCTACTGTTTTTCCATTTAATTTTAGGTTGTAGTAATATACTCCTGAAGAAACCGGATGGCTATATTTATCTGTTCCATTCCAAATAATAGAATTCCGACCTGCTAATACATGATTGCTGTTAAGCTGCTTCACTTCTTGCCCTTTTAGATTATAAATCACTAATTCTATGCTGTCCGTGATCTCTGTAGTTAAGTTAAATGATATCGTTGTTGTAGGGTTAAATGGATTTGGATAATTTATCAATTCATAGTTTGGAAATACAAACTGTTCCTCGGGCACTGACACAACTTCTGGGACTATCTTCATATCTGTAGCATACAATCCAACCGTGTATTCATTTAAAAGGATTTCATTAACATCAAAAACCTTAACTGTAAAATTTTGTCCCCACTCCCCACCAAGAACAAAAAGATTTTCATCATTAGATGTTACCATCGAACCACCAGGAATAAATGGATTTGAATTATCATAAATTATATCAAAAGTATTTGCATCGTACGCATAAAGTAATGAGCCATAACCATCTGCAACGTATACCACATTGTCTTGTATTAACGCAAAGTTGCTTGTTACACCATCAATATCCAATGTATTTATCACACTATTCGATGCAGGATCAATGATGCATATCATGCCAAAAATAGTTATCCAATCTCCCCCACAGCTTACATGTATATTCCCATTAATAGCTGATAAAAATTGTGGATTGACCTCTGTTGGGATTGTTGTTTCAACACTAAACGCTAGTAAATCTATAACACTTACAGAACAATTGGAGTAACCAGTTCCATAATCGCTATTCCCTACATACAACTTTCCATCTAATATTGTCATTCCTGCAGGATTTCCGCCAACAATAATTGATCCAATAACCTCATCTGTACTCAAATCTATCTTATAAACTTTATTTATCATTCCACCGGTTACATAAGCATAACTTTCATCGATAATTATATCGTAAGGATTAGATGAATTTTCAATATATATTTCTGCAATTGTGTTTCCTGTATTGATATCGATCTTTTGAACGCTATTATCACCAGAATTTACTACATAAGCAAATTCACTTGTTAGCCCCACACGATTTGGCATAGAGCCTAATGCACAGAATGCCTCTTCTACATCTCCACTCTCAAAATCAATCCGGGATAATGTTTCACTTCCGGAATTTACTACAAACCCAACTACACTCCACAAATTCAATGCTGTAAACACTATAAAAACTACTAAACTTTTTCTCATTTTCATCTTTCTCCATTTATTTTGCTTACTATTAAATCTCATAATCTTTCTCTCATTATAGGAAAGGAGTGGAATAAGGTTTTACAATTTCCATTCAACTCCAAAATTCATTTCCCAATTAATTCCAGGTTGCGGAATGTGATCGTAAATCTCATACAATTTATTGAAGATATTATTAACTTTTATTGTTGGTAAAAATATAAAATTTCCCCAACAAACAGAATATTCGGCACTTACATTCAACAGGTCGTATGCTGGCAGAAGATGTTCCATTGCAGTTTGATCTGAATTTGACCACTGTTCTCCAATGAGTTTATAAGTTGAGTTTACGAGAAGATCACCATAAATTATCTTCAAATTTACATTCAATGAATAATCTGGAACATATGTAAGATATCCACCATAATTTGAATCATTTCTGGATGTGTTTATAGCTGGACTTTTTGTGTAAACAACTGCAAATTTAATAAATTTATGAGGTTTTAAGTTTAACTCAAAATCCCAATTTTTTACTTCTGCAGATGAAAGATTCATAGGTTTCCATTTTCCAAATGAATCTAAAAACCAAATTATCATATCATCGATATCATCATTACGATATGTAACTTTAAAGTAATGTTCATTTAATTGTAGTTTGGAAAATATCTGCCAACTTAGTGAACTTTCCGGCTTCAGGTCTGGGTTCCCAGATACATGGGCGTCGCCCTTCCAAAAAAGACTATAGTAAGATGGTAGTGTATAACCATTTGCTACGCTCCCACCAAAAGATATCTTAAAATAATTTTCATAAGAAAATTCCGGTTCCAATTTCCAACTTGTATGATCATTAAAATCTGTAGTATAATCCCAACGAGCAGATCCGGTTAAGCTGGTAGTATAAGGAAAATGCTTTTGTTTGAGATGAGTTTTACCAAAAATTGCATAATTGTTTCTTTGAGCTTTTTCGATGGATTGGGTGGGAAAATTTAAGTCTGTATATTTGAAATCTTCATATCGGTAATCACCACCCCAATCAACATAAAACGTATCACTTAAATATTCTGAATGCAGCTTTACTCCTCTGCTTTGCTGTTTGTTCCTTGCTAAAGTTGCCAATAACATATTCTCAAACCAAGGCCAATCAAGACGTGTATTATCGTATAAAGATTTATCTTGAGAATAGAATAAATCCGCTTTTATTCTGTAATCTTCTAATTTTCTGGAATAATTAATAAAATGTTTTTGTGATTGTCCTGTTAACCTGCTATTCTTGTACCATTCCAAAGATTCTGTATTTCCCGGAAGTTTCTTGAAGAAATCCTGAAAGAGCAATTTGTACGATAATATTCCTATTGATCCATAATATTCTAAGCTTAAATTTGCATCATAAATAGATTTATCATTGAATTCCCTGATTCTTGAAGTATCGGGATCATCCTCGGGGATATATTCAAAATCATTACGGGCAAAGCTCTTCCTAATAAAAGCATAAAACTGCAGCTTGGAATTTGCTGCCGACAGTGTAAGTGAGTGTTTATCTAAACCGAATGAGCCAAAAGAATGATCTGTATTCACCATATATTTATTATTTGCTCGTTTTGTATTTATGTTAATAATTCCACCCATTGAACCGGCTCCACCAATGCTGCTCGAGCTACCTCTAATAATTTCTATACTTTCAATTATCTCTGCTGGGATAGTTGAAATATCGAATGCAGTTCCGGTTTTATTTAATGGAATTCCATCTAACATAATTATTGTATGACGCGCCTTATAACCGGGAAAAACTATCTTCTGTTCTTCTCCGATAAGAGGTGTTCCAGATATCTGAAGATCAGAATTGTCTCGCAGGATATCTGCAGCTGAACCGGAATTACTGCCAGTATTTATAACTATAATTTCACCTGAACCAATAAGTTCTTTTTTTCTTTTTTCGATTACCCGTAAACCCTCTATTGAAATCACATCTTTTTCTAAAGTTACAATTTCTTTCATTTCACCAATAATCATCTTTTTATCTTTATAACTGATCTTATGAAAATTTACATTATCTTCTACCGAAACATCCACTAAGGTAAAGCTTCCATTTATTCTTGTGATTACTGCCCTTTTATTAACTGTAATTATCACATTTACTATTGGATTTCCCTCAACATCTACAACACGTGAATCAATGTTTAAGCTTACTAATTGTAATGTGATAAATAAGATAAATACTATTATTTTAATTCGCATTTTTCCCCGGGTATATCAGGTTTGGTTTTCCTGAAATTGGATTTCTTATTATTTTTAGATCAGCATTATATAATTCTTTTAAATTCTTTGAATTAACAATTGATTCTGGTATTCCATCAGCAATAACAATTCCCTGTTTTAACATTACAATTCTTTCACAATATTCGCTGGCTAAATTAATGTTATGAGAGACCAAAATAATGAGCTTATTATGCTCTCTGTTTATATCAGAGAGCAATTGCATTATATCTAATTGATGATTTATATCGAGATTTGCAAATGCTTCATCCATAAGCAGTACCTTTGTTTCTTGTGCTAGAGCTCTAGCAATGGATACACGTCTTCTTTCTCCACCGCTCAGTTGAGAATACAATTTATCTTTCAATGAGATGAGATCTAGTTGCATTAAGATTTGCTCTACTTTTCTCTTATCTATATTTGTGTAATTCTGCCAGCGTCCAAGATATGGGAATCTACCCATTAAAACAAGATCTTCAACTGTGTAATCAAATTGAAGTTGGAAATCCTGCGGAATTATTGCAATCTGCTTTGCTAATTCCTGCCATGACCAAT
>CAXCCM010000159.1:0-4047 GCA_963981005.1 uncultured bacterium
TAAAATATCCACTTTCATTAATTTCAAAATCAAAAATATTAGCAATATTATTGCCAATTTATTACATCATCTTCTACCCCATTGCTTTTGGTTTTATGTTATTAGATTATTACAATAAAAACAAAATCGGAACAGGTGTTATTGTGGTGGCGGAGTAATTTGGCAGTTCCATTATTTAATCATCTAAACTGATTCACAATTCCCTTTCCAACTTAAAATTGACAAAGAAAAGAATCTATTTTTTTTTGTTGTAGTTAAAGAATAGATATAAATTAGGAGTTATAATGAAATATAAAATAATATTAATCTTCTTGTTGATGACTGCGTTATTAACCGGAAATTCAATTTTCTCATTTGATGGAATGCCGCTTGAATATTATGGGAATGATGTTTATGGTGTTGGAATGGGGGAAACAGGTTCTGCCGATATGTTCCGAATAAACCCAAATTTACACAATCCTTCGATTGCTGCCACTACCAACAATGTATTATTTTCAACAGCAACTTCACTTGGATACATGTGGTACAAAGATTCTTTTGATAATGAATTTCGTGATGATGGAATTTATATGCCGTATTTTACAATGGCAATTCCGATAAAAGACCATAGATTTGCCTTCAGCTTCAATTCAGTTGCTTCTGGTAATATTGAAAATGCAAAGGAATTAGAATTTGCAAGTGTTAGTGATACGCTGCAATATTCAGAGATCAACAGATTAAGCACATCACTTTATAAGGCTGATATGATCTATGCGCATAAAAATTCTATTGTAAATATTGGTATTTCCATGAACTATTATCTTGGTCATCGCATCAGATATTGGAAGCTTGATTTTGAAGATACCGATTATGAAGATGCAAAATATGAGATCGAAAAAGTTTACAAAAATCCTGGATTTACAGTTGGAATTTCTAAGAAAATTGGCAAAGTTTCTCTTGGGGCAACCTACTCTTCCCACGTAAAACTTGAAGGCGGAATAACCTACAAATACGATCATACGCCTTATGCAGACACATTAAATTTAGTTGATGATTTTCTGTTTGAAGTTCCTGCTCAAATATCTGGTGGGATCACCTGGAAATTCTTAGAGAAATATAAAGCTTCTGCCGATGCTCATTACCAAATGTGGGAAGAAACGATTGATTACAACAAAAACACATTGAAGCTTGGTTTGGGATTTGCTTACGATCCACTAAGTGGTTATGGCTCTTGGTACGAGAAGATCCCATTTAGGTTTGGTGGCTATTATCGTGAACTTCCTTTCAATGTAAATAACGAGAAAATTATTGAAAAAGTATTAACGGTGGGATCATCAATTCCACTTAAATCTCCCAATAAAAAAATAGAATTTGCTGTTAGCTATACAACTCGTGGAGATGTTGAAACACATGGACTAAGTGATGAATCTATAATGTTCTCATTTGGGATCACAGGATTTGATATTTTTAAGAAGCGTTATAAGCGAATTGAACACCGTGAGATTCCGGAAGCTGATAAAGACAGGTAATTGCTAAATGAAGTTCAGGTGGAGCTATAAACATTCCAATAAAGACACTATCTTTGATCAAATACGAGAAAATAGGAATATAAAAGACTCTTTTATACACTCTTCTATAAACGATCTGCCGGATCATTCATTATTTAAAGATATTGATGTTGCAGCTGAAAGAATTATAGAGGCTGTGCAAAAAAAAGAGAAGATAATAATCTTTGGGCATGACGATGTAGATGGTTTAACATCAACATACATTTTATACGATTTTCTAGAAAAACTTGGCTCTCAAAATCATTTCTATTACATTCCAAATAGACTTATAGATAATCACGGGATTCAACAGAATTTTATTGATAAAATAAAAGAAGAAAAATTTGATCTGGTTGTTACTGTAGATGGTGGTGTCTCTTGCAAAAAAGCAATTGCAAAGATCAATGAACTTGGTTGTGAAGTAATAGTTACAGATCATCATATTGTTCTAGAAAACATTCTTCCTCCTGCCTTGGCAATCGTTAATCCAAAACAACAAGATTGCAACTTTCCATTTGATATGATAGCTGGTGTTAGTGTAGCATATTTCCTAATAAAAAAAATATCTGAAATTACAGGTATAACAAATGACAGAAATTATCTTTTTTGGGTTGCTGTTGGCAGTATTTCAGATAAAGTTCCGCTGTTAGATGTTAACAGAATATTCGTGAAGGAAGTTCTGGATACATGGAGTACTTTTGATGATAATACACTTTATAAGCTAAGCCCATATTTAGAACCTGGGATTAACTATTCACAGAGGATGAATAACATACATTATATCATAAAATTACTTTCTAACGGCAGAGGGAAAAACGGTGAGCATAAAAGCATGAGACTACTTGTTACACATAACAAAGAAAAAGATAGAATCATAGCTGAAATGCAAAACCAGCAGAAAATTCAAGAATTAAAACTGGAAAGTATACGTCGTTACATCCGAACTAAAATTCCTCGAACATTTGAAAATCATTATATTTTTAGAGACCTTGATCATCAAATACCATTTGAACTTTTGGGTTACTCTGCTTCTTTTATTACCAAGAAACATAAAATTCCAGTAATTTTTATTAAGAATAAAAATGGTATAGCAATTGGTGAAGCTCGTGGTACAGACGGTGTTAATCTCGTTGATGCTTTCACTCATGCGCGTGAGCATCTTATACAATATGGTGGTCATGCAAAAGCTGCCGGATTTACCATTAGAAGCAGTGAAGTGGATAAATTTATAAGTAAATTTGAAGAGTATATAAACAAGAAACAAACAGTAATTGAAGAGAATAAAAGAATTGATATCGATGCAGTAATAAGCAGTAGAGAACTTGATAAATTTAATGAATATATTCAAGTGGACTATAATCTTCTTCAGCCGTTCGGTCAGGGAAATCCCGAACCAAAATTTCTACTTACCGATTACCTTCCACAGCGAGATGTTCAAAGAATGCAATTTAAAAAATTGGAAAGTAAGATGGAGCCGGAAGTTCCCTATAATATTGTTTTCACTTTCAAGAATTCATCTTTTAAATCCATTGATTACAGAGAAAAGATATATATGTTATAAACGGAGATAATATGAGAGTTATACATGAATTATGTGATATTTGCGGAACCTGTGTTGCGGTGTGTCCCGTAGATGCAATTACTGTAACAGAATTTAGAGTTGAGATAGATAATGAGATATGCACAAACTGCCTGAATTGTTTAAAGGTATGTCCTGCAAAAGCTATCGTGGAAGGTGAATGATGGTAAAAGATAGATATGATGTTGTTGTGATAGGAGCCGGACCAGCAGGAAGTGTAGCAGCCAGATATGCGGCAGAGAATGGTGCTTCTGTTCTTATGTTGGAACGTGACCGTGAGCCCGGGATCCCAGTACGTTGTGCAGAGGGTGTTTCCCATAATGGCATTGCACCATTTATTGATATCGATAAACGTTGGATCGCATCACAGATAGATATTGCAAAACTCACTTCTCCAAATGGTGAGAGTGCATTAATGCATAATAATGGTGTTGGCTATGTTCTGGAAAGAAGGATATTTGATACGGCACTTTGTGAGCTTGCTGCAAAACATGGAGTAAGATTAATTACAAAAGCAGATGCACTTGACCTGATAAAAGAAAACGAAAAAATTATAGGTGTGAAATATCGTTATATGGGAGAAACTCGGGAAGTTAAATGTGATATAGTTATCGCAGCAGATGGAACGGAATCCCGTGTGGGAAGATGGGCAGGAATTAAAACTGCTGTTGCTCTCAGAGATATCGATACCTGCGTGCAGTATACTTTAGCTGGTCTTGATATTAAAAAAGATACTTGTGAATTCTATTTTGGGAGTGAAGTCTCACCTGGTGGATATGTATGGATCTTTCCAAAATCTGATAGTACGGCAAATGTGGGAATTGGAATTGCCGGACATCTATCGCATGAAAAAGGACCAAAAGAATACTTAGATGAATTCGTTGCAGAGAAGTTTCCAAATGCAACAATTACATATACAGTTTATGGTGGAGTTCCAACTGC
>CAXCCM010000160.1:0-4011 GCA_963981005.1 uncultured bacterium
ATAAAGAGTGTAATCATTCAAAAAGTTTTCACCGTTAGCTATTACCTCTTCAATTACTAATTTTTCAGCATGAGCCAGCTTACTGTTTGTACTATTTGTTAGGTTATGAGCAGAAGCGACTAATCGATTATTCTTTACCAGTAATGCACCGATCGGCACTTCATTTTCCAGAAGTGCCGATCTAGCTTCATCAATTGCTAATTGCATCCAGTATTCATCTGGATATTTTTTCATTTATTTCATTTTCTTAAGAAACTTATAGTATTCACTGTCGGTAGTCATTATAAGAGTATTTTTTGCATCTATAGTTTTTTCATAAGTTTCTAATGTTTTTAGGAATTCATAGAATTCTGGGTCTTTATTGTAAGCATTTGCATAAATATTGATCGCCTGAGCATCTGCTTTACCCTTAATTTCCTGAGCTTTCTGATAAGCTTCAGATTGTATTTGATCTAATTCTCTCTGCATTTTACCCAATATCTCAGAAGAATTTCCCTTACCTTCAGAAAGATATTTTGCAGCAATTTTATTTCTTTCAGAGATCATTCTTTCAAATACTTTTGTTTGCACTTCCTGATTATAATTCAATCTCTTTATTCGAACATCGATCAAATTAATGCCGTATTCAGCAACTTTCACTTTTGAAACTGCAAAAATTGAATCTGCTATGATCTGACGTCCATTAACAATCTCTTCCAAGATCTCGTCTTCTAGTTTACTATCTGTATATTCAGAAGTGAACATCATTTCTCTATTAGAGCTTCTCACGATTTCCAATAATCTGTTAGAACTGATAACATCACGTGTTGTACCACTAATTATATCATCTAGCCTTCCATGAGCATTACCTTCGTAACGAGTAGTTTCATAGAATTTTAATGGATCTACAATCTGCCAGCGTGAGAAAGTATCTATCCAGATATATCTTTTATCGGATGTAGGGATCTGCTTAGCTTCACCATCCCACTCTAGTATTCTTTTATCAAAATAATGAACTTTCTGGATAAATGGTATTTTCAAACGCAATCCAGCATCTGTAATTGCTTCACCTACAGGTTTTCCAAATTGAGTAATGATAACTTGCTGCCTTTCATCAATCACATAAAAACCATTGATTAACACGATAACTGCTAACAAAATCAGAATGTATTTTAATTTCATTTTCATTTTATTTACCTCCCTGTCCAAGATTTAAAAGAGGTAAAACATTTTTGGCTTTATCATCGATAATGTATTTCTTTTCAACTTGCGGAAGTACTTTTTCCATCATTTCCAGATAGAGCCTTTTCTTTGTTACTGTTTTGGAATATCGATATTTATTGTACATTTGGATGAAACGATTAGCATCACCATTTGCTCTATTTACTCTATTAACTGAGTATCCTTCAGCTTCCTCAATAGTTCTCTTTGCTTTACCTTCTGCTTCTGGAATAACCTGATTATACTTTTCCCAAGCTTCATTAATTATTCTTTCTTTTTCTTGCTTTGCAGAGTTAACATTATTAAAAGCTGGTTGAACAGCTTCAGGTGGGTTTACATTCTGCAGATTAATAGTAACAATTTCTAATCCTGATTCATATACATCAAGCTGTTCTTGGAGCATGATCTCAGATATATCTGCGATTTCTTTCCTATTAAGAACAATAACTTCATCAACACTTCTGTCTCCAACAACTTCTCGGATCACAGATTCAGATACATCACGCATTGTTTCTTCCACATTCCTAACATTGAATAAATAGTTAACTGGATCTTTTATCCTATACTGAACTATCCATTCAACATCAGCTATATTCAAGTCACCTGTAAGCATAATTGCTTCATTATTATAGCTTCGTGCAGAATATTTTGTACGAACTCCAGCTTGCAGAGTTCTGAATCCAAACTCTTCCTTAAAAACAAGCTTAACTTTTACTTTTGTAAGATTATCTACACCAAATGGGATCTTGAAATGTAATCCCGGCTCTGTAGTTGAAAGGTATTTCCCAAATCTTTGGATAATACCCACTTCCTCTGGATTTACTGTATATAAACCCGTTGCAAAAAATATTACCGCAGCCAGGATGATTAATCCTGTAACGATCTTACGCTTTGGTAATTTTAATTGCTTAATATTGATTTCCTCAATTTTCGGCATTTTGTCTCCTTAATTTTTTCTGATAAAAAAATTTAAAATTTACTTTTTTTGCTGTTTAATTAATTCAATAATTTCTCATAGTTCTACTTATTTATATCTATTGTACAGGTTCAATATCGCTATTCTTCTGTAAAGAAATTTCTCTTTGTGGTTGTAGATGTATTATTTAATTGTTATATTATATATATTTTTAAGTTGCTAATTTATTACTCTTACCTGATCTGCTTTAGCAGAAACAGAAACTGCTTGCCGTAGTAATGTTACTTGCAGAATTACTTCTTTAATATCTTTTTGATCTTCCACATAGCCAATTATTCCAGCAAATGGTCCTTTTGTGATTTCTACTTTTGTTCCTTTTGCCAAAAATTCAGCGCGTATAAATTCAATACCCAGTTCACGCCCTGAATTTATCTGTTGAAGATCCCCGACTAATTCCATTTGATTTATAACCGGAAGCCAATATGCAACATAACCGGTAATTGTAAGTTGTCTTCGCCCAGCTGGAGTACATTTTACAAAAACATAACCCGGAAACATTGGTTTAGTAAATTTTACTTTTCTGTTTTTATAAACGCGTACACTATCAATTAATGGTAGGTAATAATTTATTTCATATTGTTTTGAAAATTCAGCGAGTTTCTTTTCACATCGTGGTTTTGTATGAACGACAAGCCACTGATGCTCTCCCTCGCCAAGAGTAAGATCACCAAAAAGTTCATCAATTTCTATTGGTTTATTTGTAGCCATAATTTATGGGAACACCGGGGTGTTCCCTTTATAAAATTACATTCTAACTAAGTTGTCAGCTTTCTTGCCATTACAAGCAAATCGTGTGTCAAGAACAAGCTGAGATCGATTTACAATATCATCATAATCATATGCAGTGTGATCAGTTACAATTATAACAGCATCATACTCTTCGATGTTATCCAATCCTACAGAAGTATAATGTCTATCGTTAAGTTCGTTATGGAAAGTAGGAACATGAGGATCATTATAATCAAACTGGGCTCCATTTTTCTCCAATAAAACTATAAGATCCTGAACTGGTGATTCACGCATATCTTCAATATCTTTTTTGTATGCAGCACCCAAAAGAAGAATTTTTGATTTTGATAAAGCGAGTCCCTTTTCATTTAGGAGCCTCATTAATTTTGTAATAACAAATTGCGGCATTTCATTATTAATTTCACCTGCAAGTTCTATAAGTCTTGTATGATAACCATACTCTCTCGCTTTCCAAGTTAAATAGAATGGATCAAGTGGAATACAGTGACCACCAATGCCGGGTCCCGGATAAAATGCCATGAAACCATAAGGTTTAGTTTTAGCTGCCTCTATCACTTCCCAAACATCAATGTTCATTCTTTCACAAAGAATTGTCATTTCATTTGCTAAAGCAATATTAATATTTCTGAAAGTATTTTCATAGATTTTTTCCATCTCTGCAATTGCTGGAGTTGGTACAAGGTGAATTGGAGCATCTAAAATAGAATTGTAAAATACTTCTGAAATTTTATTACAATTCGCAGTCATACCGCCAACAACTTTTGGTGTATTATTTGTTTTGTAATCTTTGTTTCCAGGATCAACACGTTCAGGTGAAAATGCTACAAAAATATCTTCACCAACTTTAAATCCTTTTTCTTCAAAAGCAGGTGCAACTATCTCCTCGGTTGTACCAGGATAAGTTGTACTTTCCAATATAATAAGAGTTTCTTTGGAAACACTCTCTGCTAATGAATCTACAGATGCACGAACATATGATGAATCTGGTTGTTGATATTTGTCTAGAGGTGTCGGAACAGCTATCATAATCACATCTGCATCTTTCATCTCAGCGTAATCATATGTTGCCTTAAGCATTCCTTTTT
>CAXCCM010000161.1:0-4006 GCA_963981005.1 uncultured bacterium
TATTCAATTAACTCAGATGCGAGATCTTTATTGGTTAATTCTTCAATTTTAGTAATTACATTATAAATTGAGATATTATCAGCAATAATATCTATCTCATTTTGTTCTATGAATGTTCTTAGTAAACTATAAAATTTTATTTTAATCATGTAGATGATGGAATTTTATAATTGTATTGTGTCAAATAAAAAACGCCTCGATATCGAGGCGTTTCAATCAATCAATCAACTATTTAAGCAACAGCATCTTCTTAGAAACGCTAGAAGTAGCTGTTTCCATTTTAATAAAATACATTCCACTTGCTGTAGAATCGCCATTGTTATTCTTCCCATTCCAAACAAAATTTATTGTTTGCACGATCTCATTATTCACAATTGTTTTAACAAGCTGCCCTTTAATATTAAAGATCTCAACTGTGATTGGTAATTGTATATCATTTTCATTAATAGAAAGTGAGATATTAGCTGTAGGGTTAAATGGATTTGGATAAACAGAGATTGAATTAATAACAGCTATGTTTACAGTATTTTCCTCTGAATTTGTTGGACCCAATTCATATGGTGTTGGTCCACCATAAGCACCCATATCATTTGTTGTTCCATCAATATCATTATAGATCGCATTTGGATGTCCGGCATCTACACATGGCGAACCAGACTGTAATTGCCAGTCAGCTAGTAGTCCATCAAACCCAGCACCATCACCTGCTGTAACCGAAGTAAACATTGGGTCTTCATCAATATTTCCTGTACCTGAAAATCCGCCTGTTATGCAACTGTATGAGATTTCAGGAATATCCAATGGAAAATGAATTGTTCCATTATCAATAATTATTGAATTGATAATAATTGGAACTGAATTCAATAAGAACATCAAGTATGGAGTAGTATTTGTTGAAAGATTATTTGCAATTGTATTGTTCATCATAATTGGATTTGAATCGTTTTGTAAATAAAAACCACCCCATAGTCCCGTATTATTTACGATGATATTATTCGATATCAATGGAGATGAAGCAGTGCAATAAATTCCGCCTGCATTTGTAGAGCTGGAGTTATTAGTAATTATATTTTGAGATATCAATACATCATTAGATCCCACAATTTTGAAAGCAGCAGCTTGCGTAGTTGTATTATTGTTAAAAACTTTGCATCCGACAATATCAATTTCAGAATCCATTTCAATATTAACAGCAGTAACACTGGCATCTGAAATCTCACAATTGGCAAGAATGTTTTCTTCTTGAGTATTGTAGAACCTCAAACCGCTCCATGAAGTATTTGAATTGAAAATAATGGGTTCATTTCTTACTGAAGATGCATCTGCAATAAGAAGACCATTTATTGTGAATAGAACATCATCTGCAAATTGCAATTCAACCCCAGGATTAATTGTGAGTTCGTCATCAAAACCAATAGTAACATCACCAGAAATTATATATGGGCTGAAGTCAGGAACCCAGATACCCGAGATGTTCCCACTAACAGAAGAGCCTTCTGTAACAGTTATATAATCATTAATTGTAACCTCAGCAAACTCGCCATTAGCCTCGATCCTTAATGTTACATCATATACGCCTGGCTCAGTATAGAAATGAAAAGGATTTTCTTCTATACTGTCAAATGTTCCATCACCATCAAAATCCCATTCAAGATTATCTATCCCATTAGTTGGATACGATGTGTTTGTGAACTGAACACCAAGATATGCAGGTCCTGTTTGAACATTTGTCTCAAACATTGGAATCAAGCCTGTATTCAATGTGAATTCAATAGTATCACCTACATATCCAATATCAGAAATAAAAATTCCACCAGCTGCACCATATTGTAAAAAAGCTGCTGGATTTGTACTGTCATTAAATATTGTTCTTCCAACATCCGCAGAGAAATTTGCTTCACTAATGTTACCATTATTGGTTAATGTTCCATCAGGACGGAAGATATATAACTCGTCAGGTGGACCTTGAGCATTACCATTTTCATTCAGGTCAATCCTGTAAATAATGAGTCCATCATTAGGAACACTTGGCTCAAATATGCCAGTTTTTTTCCTATATTCAACCATAAAAAATTCAGTATTAGAATTAGGAGAAGGAATTTTATAACAGCTGTAGGGTGAGTCTACTATGGGCTCTAAAGTATAGGTCCCGGATGTATTTATTTCGGGAACATCATCAAACCACAATCCGTATTTGTGCTTCATCCAAGCCGTCATGTGCTGTGGTGGGTTTGTATTTGAACACATCAAATCCCATGACCCAGCTGGTGAGATACCGTTGCTCGTGTAATGATAAAGATCTGGTGCTCCTAACGAATGGAACATCTCATGACATAATACTCCAACACCGCTTCCACTTAAACTTTGTGATAATTGAAAGTTATATGTCCATACTTGAACACCATGAATATAAACATTATATGTATATAAAACCCACATGTGAGGCCAAAGCAAATCTGCCCACGCTCCTGTACCACCTTTTACAATAAAACATACATTATCTACAAGTCCATCATCATCATTATCTAAATCGAGTGATGGAGGAATTTGTGATTCAATATATAAAATAGCATCTCTCAGAAGAGCATGTTCTCGTGTTGCCTGTTGCCCTTGCTGGTAACCATTAGGATTTGTTACAGAGTTATAAACTTCATAATAACTTCGTGGATTAGGGCTTTGATATGAAACAACGAGATTTCCATTAGGTTCAGGATAGAAGCTAGAACTTACATTTAATTGTTCATCAGAAACTTCATCAAAATATTGATACATAGAATTAACATCTTCAGTGTTAAACATTCCATCGTATAAATTTATAGGCTCAGTAAACTCATCTTGATCGGCAAAACGAATAAAAACAACTAGATTATTAAGATCACCAATTGTAGAGACTCTGTTTCTGCTATCTGCAAGCATTTCATTGAACTCTTCAATTCTACTTTCATATCCAACTGGTTTTGCATTTGCACCACTTTGCAAATCAGTTGATGATGGATCTGTTACACCTGCAATAAAATTGGTCGGAATTAATTTTTCTCCGCTTAATTTGGCATAAACATAATATCCAGTGGTTGGATCTTGAATAATTGTATATCCATTTTCATCATGCAACCAGTTATGAAACTCATCTCCAGAAGCTAAGCATTTAATAATGTTTCCATCTGGTTGAGTAAGTATTTGTGGTTGATCTACTAAATATGCTCCAAAAAGTCCGGTTAGTAATATCATGAAGCTCATTGTGAATAATATAGTTTTGATTTTTAGCATTTACTACTCCTCGTTCCTATTTTATTATTTAGTTATTAATATGCATAATTCATTCCACTTGTCTTCTAAATAGAGGTAATTTATAAAAAAAAAGGGAGCTGGTGAACCAGCTCCCTTAATTATGTTTATGTGCTAATTTCTTCTTACTTCAATAACAGCATCTTTTTGGAAACTTCGGAAGTAGCTGTTTGAAGTTTTACAAAGTACATTCCACTTGAAGTAGAATTTCCATTGTTGTCCTTTCCATTCCAAACAAAGTTAGTTGTTTGCACAACTTCATTATTAACTATTGTTTTCACAAGTTGACCTTTTACATTGAAGATCTCAACTGAAACAGGCTGCTGAATATCATTCTCATTTATTGAAAGAGCAATATTAGCTGTTGGATTAAATGGATTTGGGTAAACAGAAATAGAATTAACAGCAGCTATGCTAACTGTATTTTCTTCTGAATCTGTTGGCTCATATTCACAAGGTGTAGGTCCACCATAAGCACCCATATCATTTCTGCTACCATCAACATCATTGTGCATTGCATCAGGATTTCCAGCATCAATACAAAGTGAACCAGTCTGTAATATCCAGTCAGCTAAAAGCCCATCATAATCAGCACCATCACCTTCTGTTGCAGCAACAAACAATGGATCTTCATCAATATTGCCTTCACCAGTAAACCCACCTGTCACGCAACTGTATGTAATATCAGGTGTACTTTGTGGGAAATATACTTCACCATTAT
>CAXCCM010000162.1:0-4006 GCA_963981005.1 uncultured bacterium
ATATTTGAAAGTTTAAACATATCAATTTCATAACCGAAAATTACTAATTCCGTATTCATTTCTGAGCTATTTGATATTGAGAAATTGCTAATCTCAGTAAAACCATTTAAGTAAGCACCAAGTATTGCTTCAGTATTTAATTCATTAAACAAAATAGTATTCTCCATATCTTCACCTATAATAGAAACATATTCTTTACACCCTATAGGAAAGATCTGCTGGTTTGATGACCATGAATATGTTCCCGCAGCCACATGAACTGTACGAGAATTTTGTTCTTCTGCCTGGATCTTACGAACTGCCCATGAAATATTTTTTAGTGGATCGTTTGGCGTTAATCCTGAATTATTATCATTTCCATCTTCAGCAACATAGAGATCATTTGGTTCAAGTTCCATCCAGCTATTTTGGATACTGAATGTGTAGGTTGATCCCTCAAGGTATTCAGCAAAATATCGACTTGGCTCAAATACGCTGAAAGTGTCCACGATGACATCGACGGGGCCCATATCTTGAACAATGATATCTGCACCCTTACCAGCATTATTATTGTAAACATTACATAGATTTTCATTATCAAAATCTATTGTACTATCATCAGCTAAGTAAATAGCACCACCCCATCCAGCAGAATTTTCATAAATATCTAAACCAGAAACATGAAGAAAACCATGTCTTGCATAAATACCCGCTCCAAGTGTCGCAATATTATTCTTTATTACACAATTAGTAATATAAGCAGTGCTATAATCGTGTACAAGTATACCTCCACCATCTCTAGACCAGAAATCAGTTCCAAATCCATTTTGGATTGTGAAACCCTGGATATGTGCATCTGTTTCACCATTATGTATTCGGATGCAACTCTCAAGTCGTTGTCCATCTATGATCGTTGAAGAAATAAACTGTTCATCTCCTGTTGTAAGTTCAAGACTTGCTAAAACAATATTTCTACCATTGAAATTCAGGTTCTCATAATAAGTTCCAGAATAAACAAGTACAGTATCGGCATCACTTGATGCATCAATGCCTTCCTGGATTGAGGTAAAGTTTCCTGTGCCATCCTGTTTAATGTGCCAAGTTACGGAATTAAGTGATGAATAGAAAATGAATAAGACTAACAGCAGATAATATCTGATTCGCATAATATCATTTCTTACGTTTACGTTTATCTGTTGTTATCCTTCGTTCATTATCCAGAAAGAAATCTATCAGATCCCTTCTACCAGCATTCTTCAAAGCTTCAATTATCAACTTTTTGTTCTGCGGAACAAACCATTGAACAAGTGCTTTTTGTAACCGGATCTCCCTACCTTTTGGAGTGCTGATCTTCTTACCATCAAGATCGAGTCCGGTATAATACATCATTGTACTTTGTGTCATTGGAGTTGGTGTAAATTGCTGGATCTGTTTCAATTTGATGCCGTTTTTCTTGAGGTAAGTTGCCAGTAGAATTGTCTCTTTTAAACTAGAGCCAGGATGTCCAACAATAATATATGGAACGATAAACTGTTTTTTACCAATATCGTTGCAATAGTCGCTATAAATATCATGGAACCGCTCATAAAGTTTGATAGAAGGTTTATTCATATATTGCAGAACTTCCGGGCTGATGTGTTCCGGTGCAAGTTTAAGAAGTCCGCTGGTATGATATTTGGCCACTACTTTAATATAATCAATATCTTTTAATGCCAGATCAAATCTGATACCAGAAGATATGAATGAATGTTTTACTTTTCTTAATTTTCTTACTTCATTTAATAGTTTTTTCTGTGCTTCATGAGAAGTCTCTAAATGAGGACATAACTCAGGAAAAAGGCAGGAAGTAATTTTACAGGTTTCACTTATCCCCAGTTTACAGCTCATCCCATACATATTTGCAGAAGGTCCGCCGATATCGCTGATCGTACCTTTAAAATTTGGATCTTTTGCAATATTCTTAATTTCATTTACTATTGATCCAATACTGCGAGATCTGATCGTTTTACCCTGATGCTCACCAATTGCACAAAAATGACAACCACCAAAACAACCTCGATGTGCAGTTATGGAATCCTTGATCTGAGTAAAAGCTGGAATTTTCTTACCATTGTAATCTGGGTGTGGTTGGCGTGTAAAATCTAGATCATATACTTTATCAAGATCTTTGGTAGATAATGATTTTGCAGGCGGATTATGAATGAGGTAACTCTTCCCAAACTTTTGTATGAGTATTTTATCCCTAAAATCATTCCAGAATATTTTATGCATTTCCAAGAAATCTTCATTTGATAGATTAGAAGTATACTCAGGTAGAACAACTGCACCATTAATTTCATTTCCCATTACAACAGTTCCGGGAATATTTTTTAATTCTTTTATATCTTCATTGTTATTCAATCTTCTGGCAATTGTACCAATTGTTCTCTCTCCCATTCCATAAACAACTATATCTGCTCTGGAATCGAAGATAATTGAATTGCGTAGTTTATCACTCCAGTAATCGTAATGTGGTAACCTGCGCATACTTGCTTCAACACCACCTAAAATTACTGGTGTATCCTTAAATATGGATCTAACTTTCTGAGTATAAACAACTGCTGCTCTGTTTGGGCGTAATCCACTTTTGCCACCTGGTGAATAGGCATCTTCCGAACGGATCTTACGAAGAGCAGTATAATGATTGATCATCGAATCCATGTTCCCCGAGGATACTCCAAAGAATAATCTGGGGCGTCCGAGCTTCTTGAAGTCTTTATCACTTTTCCAGTCAGGTTGAGAAATTATTCCTACCTTGTATCCTTCTGCTTCTAAAGATCTGGCAATAATAACGGGACCAAAACTGGGATGATCAACATAAGCATCACCTGTTATAATGATGATATCAAGTTGTTTCCAGCCTCTGTCTTTAATATCTTTTTGAGATGTAGGTAAAAAATTATTCATAAAAAAAAGCGACGCTCCCTGCGTCGCAATAAATTGCAATTATCAGATTATGGATTTAATCTGATAATATTAATTGCCTGAACGCCTCTATCGGTTTCAATTGTGTCAAATTCTACTTCTTCATCTGGAATGAGTATTTTTCTACCCAGTTCTGATGCTGTTACTATTGATTTCCAATGAACAAAAAATTCTTTTCCTTCCGCTGTGATGACAAAGCCATAACCCTTTCCTTCATCAAACCATTTTACAGTTCCCTTCATTTTTTTCTTCCTTTTGTTGTTTTAATTACAAATTTTAGATAATTGTAAATTAAGCAAGTGATTTATTTTCCGTGATTCTAATGAGTTTTATTTTTATTACTTTTCACAACCAATTAAGTAGTAAAAGATTAATAATTTTGAATTTATCCTTCATTAATAGAGCAACGTGCTAGATTCATATTATTTAGCAATTTGTGCAAATATAATAATGTGATCATCACCTTTACGTAGAATGAACATAATTACGGAACTTTTGCCTTTTAATTTGATCTTCTTTCTAAATTGTTCTACTGATTCTGGGAAGCCACGTGTTTTTATGATCAATTCACCAATTTCATTTTCGCGAATATATTTACGAACTTGCTTAATATCATATTTGATTATCTGCTTTACTATATATAATTTTCCAAAATCGGTATTTGAGATCTGTGAACCAGTTAATAATGCAAGTTTCTTGTCGATTAATTTATAATCAATCTTACTGCCCAATTCTTGAACCAATCCAGCCCTGATAATCGCAGGATCTGGTTCGAATAAGTATTTCTGAATTTCTACAATTTCAATTTTAACATTTGAATTTTTTAAGATCAATTCAGATGGTAGTAATACAGCTTTACGTTCACAGTTCTCAGGAGAAAGTGTTCCCATACATAGTAATATTTCTTTTAAGGTTCCGTTTTCTGATACAAATTCAAGTGTAGAATTACTGGGTATATTTAATCTTTTATAATCTATTGCTGGAGATAATTTAACAGCTATATTTGGGCAAACATCTCTCAATTTAATGATTTGTGAAAATTTTGGTGAATACTCTTCGGGAG
>CAXCCM010000163.1:0-3997 GCA_963981005.1 uncultured bacterium
GAACAGGAAGAGCGGTTTCGGAATTTGTAACAACCCCTTCTATTGAACCAAATCCATATTGAACATAATAGAAAGCTCCCATATCTGCAATTGAGCCATCGGGATCTAAAGGAGAAGAAGGATCTCCCGCATCAATACAAGGAGATGATGCATTCAGGAAAAAGATATTATTACTTGGATCCATGAATTCCGGATCAGCATCTATGCAGCCTTCTCCAAACCAAAATTCTCCGGTTCCATCTTGAACATCAGAATATGTAACAACAGGTGGATGAATTGTTGAGTTGGCAAATATTTGTAAATCATAACTAGAAGTATTACCCCAAATAATGCTATTTGTTATTATTGGCTCACCATAAAGATCAATACAATAAATGCCACCACCATAATCTGCATCATTATTATAAATTGTACAATTATTAAACTGAGGATTTGAATAATTGAAAACATAAACGGCTCCACCAAATGGAGAATTGTTATCATACATTACGGCATGATCGATAATCGGACTAGAATAGCTGATCTGCATTGCACCGCCATGAGCAGATGAATTTCCGGTTAAAGTAATATTAGACATTGTTGCATGAGAATTGTCATGAAACCAAATACCACCACCTTCATTAGCATAATTATTAGAAATCACTAAATTGGAACAAACCGGCTCACAATCGCTCATGAAACATAAACCACCACCATAACTATCTCCAGCATCTCCATTGTTTCCGGTGATGATCATATTGCTGATGGTTGGACTGGAACTCTGATAACAATAGATTCCTGAGCCATAATAACTTCCACCATTGGTTGCCGTAAAACCTGTGATGATAGAGTCGTTATTTTCACCGCTATCAAATGTAACACAATGTCCATATCCACCAGCATTAATTATAGTTTGTTCAATATATGATTGATCCTGAGTTGTTAGGAAAAGGGATGCAACAGTGATAGCCCTTCCACCAAAATCTATGTCCTCAAAATAAGTGCCTGGTTGTACTAAAATCGTATCATTTGTTGCACTTGCATTTATTGCAGCTTGGATAGTTGTATGATCTGCAGGAACATTGATGATAGTTGCAAATAAAGACACTATCGAAAATGCAATAATCAGTAATAAGATTCTAATTTTCAAAATTTTCTCCTATTTCATTAATAACATTTTTCTTGTACTTGTGTAAGTTCCAGTTCGAACCTTGTAGTAATAAACACCAGATGAAACTCGTTTATTCATTTGGTCTGTTCCATCCCAAATTATTGAAGATTGATTATTTAATATTGAAAATTGTCTGATTTGCTGACCTCTCAGATTATAAATAATTAACTCTGTCTTCTTCGTGCCCTCTGTGGCCAAATTAAAATAAATTGTTGTTGTTGGATTAAATGGGTTTGGATAGTTAAACATTTCAAATCCAGGATTCAATATATCTTTTGCATCGGTTGATGTTACTTCGATATAATCAGTTTTTAGTTCAATATCCATACTTGATGAATTATCATAAACAGTGAGTGAAACTGTATAAGTTCCAGCTTCAGAGAAAGTCCATGAAGGGTTTTGATCCATCGAATCTGTCGTTCCATCATTATCGAAATCCCAAAGCCAGTATGTTGGATTTCCAACTGATTCATCATTGAATTGAACCGTAAGTGGAGCTGTTCCTGTAACAATATCAGCTTCAAATTCTGCATCTAAAACGGATTCAAGTTCCTTACGAAAGATTCTGCCATTTTCTCCAGCTGCAAACAGATGAGTTTGGGTTGCGTAAATTCCTAATAGAGTAGTAGAAGGGCTAACTGAACCTAACTCAATCCATGTTTCTCCGAAATCAACTGACTTCGCAACTCTACCATTGTTTCCACAAGCCCAGCCAATACCATCTTCTGTAAAATATATAGCTTGGAATAATCCGGTATTGCTTGAGTATTTTTCTTCCCAGGTTGTTCCACCATTATACGTCTTTTTGATGAATTCACCGCCACTTCCACCGGCAATGACTCCTTCATTTGCATCAAAAAAATGAATTCCGCCAACTACTCCACCAAAAGAAGTTATATAAGACCAACTTGATCCATTTGTGGTTTTATAAAGTAGATTCGGATTATTCCAATTTGAACCACCAACAATAAATGCTGTGTTTTCATCAACAACACTCATCCAGCGCATTACATTACCTGTACCGGAGTTTAGTGCTGACCAATTATTTCCACCATTTGTAGTTTTGTAAATTTTACCCAACCAACCGCAAGTATATCCAATTTGCTCATCAGCAAATTCGACATCATACATTCCGTATGTTGTTGAAAACGTTGAACTTGTCCAGTTTCCTCCGGCATTACTACTTTTGAAAACTGCACCAGTAGCTCCACCATTCAAACAACCAGCAGCATAAATATTATTAGCGTTTGTTGAAGTTACAGAAAAAACAAATGCTCCTGTTGACATATTAGTTGTATTCCAACTTTCTCCTGCATCCGTTGTTTGTAGAACCATTGCTCCAGCACTGGCTCCCCAACCCACAACGTAGCCATAATTATCATCCGTGAAATGTACACCATAAAGATTGTCGTTAACTCCCGATGTCAGTAGTTCCCATTCTGCATTTAGCAGTGCAGAGGTAGCAATAATTAAAATTATGATTATTAGTTTCATCTAATTCTCCCTACTTACTGTAACGATCTAAGATCAAATCAGCAAAATTAAGGTCATTTTCTATAGACATAAGCATTCTTCTAACTAGTAACATTCCACCTTCATGGAAGCAACTTTTGTTTTCTTCATAACTGCCTGATAGTCTATTATGCTCACTACTAAGAAATTTCTTTCTAATAGTAAATGATGTAACTGTTTCATTTTTCGATAAAAGGTGAATTGCCGAAACGATGAGATCAAATCGTTTGTCTCGTTCTCGAGCCGTTTGAATTGTTTCAAGCATATCTTGTTTCAAAGTGGTCTTTCCTTTTTGGGTAATGTTATAACAGGTTGGAAGTGGTCCTTTTCCTGTTTTATTTACATTTACATGAGATGTTAAATATTCATTAGAAATAAGTTTACTTAAACCATTATAGACAGATGTCTTTCCAACACCAGCCCATCGATTATAACCGAGTTTTTTGACCCAATTATTTATCTCATATCCCGTTCTATTTGGGCTTTCACATATAAGCTGCATTAGCATTAACTCGGCATTAGAAAAATTCATTAACACTTCCTCCTTATACTACATGACCGTAATATTCCAGTGACGGACTATTGGTCAAGAAATATTTTAACTTCAGTGATGATTGTTAGGCAAATGCATACAAAATAATGACTTAGTATACTGCTTCCTTTTTGAAGAAGATATTTTATATTGACTCACAAAATTGATTATTACATTTAGCAAATTATGAAAAGATTAAATATATCAATAGATGTTGGTGGAACCCATACTCGGCTTAAGGCAGAAATGATATTGGATGGCAAGGTAGGTTTCTCTTCTGTTGAATTCAAACAAAAGATAGGTTCAAAAGAGGAGTTGAAAAATTTCATTACTTTTTCTTTGGATCAAATGGATCTCGATCATGCTCCAACTCATTGTGTAATTGGATTTGCAGGAGCAGTTATAGATCATAAAAAAGTGGCAATAACAAATTGGAAGAACAAGCCGACAATTGTTTTAGAAGACCTCATAAAATGGGGATTACCTAAAAATAAAACGATCATGGTAAATGACATGGAATTAGCTGGTTATGGAATTCTTGATATGGAAGAAAAAAATGAGATGAATTCTAATCAGTGCGAAACCGTGTATAAGCCTGTTTTTCCAATCCAAAACAGAATAACTAATAAACTTATTATTGCTCCCGGAACAGGATTTGGAACTGCAAGCATAATTGAGTTTACTGCACTTTCCGGTGAAATAGTAAAAGATGTATTGTCCTCAGAAATTCAACATATTCAGATTCCGCCATTTGATAAAAGACATGCAGAAATAATCAGTATTATTCTATCAAGAAAAACAGA
>CAXCCM010000164.1:0-3991 GCA_963981005.1 uncultured bacterium
GAAGATCCGTCTTCTTTTGTGAATTTGTAAGCAATAACTATATTTTCATTTTCTGTCATTAACTCTCCTAAATTATGATCACTATTAAAACCAGAGCTACAATAAAACTCAACCAGATCTGCATTAATATATCCTTAAAATTGCAGTTCTTGTTCTGGGTCCATCAAACTCACAAAAATAAACACCCTGCCATGTTCCCAAAAGAAGTTTCCCTTCATGTATTATAATATCTTGGGAACAACCAACAATCGAACTTTTTGTATGTGCGTCAGAATTTCCTTCCATGTGTCTGAATTCAGACAGATCCGGAGAAATTTTGTTCAAGGCAATTATTAGGTCATGTTGCACATCTGGATCAGCATTTTCATTTATAGTTACAGCTGCAGTTGTGTGAGGTATAAAAACTGTGATCCTGCCTTCTAATATATTGCTTTCCTTTACAAATTGTTTTATCTCAAAAGTGATATCTACAAGCTGTTCATGCTCATCGGTAGTAACGGATATCTTTTTGATCATCTACATTCCTTTATTAAATATTTTAATTTTCAACTTCCTGAAAAGTGGTTTTATGTCAAATCATATCATTTATCTTGACGAATTATATCTAAACTAAGCATTTTAAATTCGAAACGCATCTTAACTGGAGGAATAATGAAAAATCTGCATATATCTGATGAAGATAAAATTTTAACTGGTGTTTGTGCTGGGATCGGGGAATCGTTTGGAATTAATGCTAACATAGTAAGAGGAGTTTTTCTGATTTCATTACTATTTGGCTTTTCAGGATTCTTCATCTATTTAATATTAACCGTTATCTTACCAAAAGGAGAAACTAAACCGGATGTTATTGATGTTGATGAAGAGGAAGAAAAAACAAATATCTGCAGAAGTTGGAAAAAAAGAATGTTAGCTGGTGTTTGCGGGGGTTTTTCCAATTATTTTGGTTGGGATGTAAGCCTTATCCGTATTGCCTTTGCA
The DNA here is from genome assembly GCA_963981005.1 of uncultured bacterium. Classification (GTDB taxonomy): domain Bacteria; phylum Cloacimonadota; class Cloacimonadia; order Cloacimonadales; family TCS61; genus Tenebribacter. The sequence continues at coordinate 979 of CAXCCM010000164.1, forward strand.
GCAATGACTTTAGCAGGTGGAATCGGAATTTTTCTCTATCTATTTTTCTGGTTCATATTTCCAAACGAAGAATAAATATATTTTAGATAACTAAGCCAGATGAAGTATCGTATTGCAAATTTTGTGCGTCATCCTGACGACACTTTTACGTTGCTCTACACAAAATATGTACATGTTTTTTTTGAAGGATAAGTAGATTTCTGCAAAATAGAATCGAATAAAAATTGATAAATCTCTAAATGTTTTTTAATTCTCTCGGAGGAACAAATTGAAATCTAAAATTGTTGTATTATTACTAACTTTCATGGTTTCACTTTCCGCTCAATTTTCTAATCCGCTAAATATTAATGGACTTGGAGAAATAACAAAAAGCAGCGGACAACATGCATATCAAATTGTTGATGAAGACGTGTATATAACCTATATAAAAGATTACATCTACTTCACAAAAATTACAGATGGTAATATGCAAACTCATGAGATAGTAGATGTATTATTGGTAACTACAAACAGGTTTACAAAACCTGCAATTCAAGTTTTAGAAAATGGTAATATTGTAATTGTTTATTCAGAAGTAGGAAGCACATCTAATAACTTCTTAAAAGTTGCTACATCAGTTGATGATGGAAATTCTTTTAGCATCGATACTTATATGTTAGATTGTTTTAGTGATCCGCAAATTGTTCAAAGCAATAGTGGACTTGATATTTGCTACTCGAATGCAGTAACCGGTACAAATTTAACAGACTATATGTATTTTACCGATACCGAAAGATCTGAAAACGAAGATGGAGGACCTGCTTCATGGGTATTAAAGTTTTGGGGTCCTGATGTATTGGATGGGCCGGTACATTCTAATGATGATATTTGGATTCAAAATGCAGCTGGTTGGCCTACATTTAGTGGTCCTGTTACAACGGCAGGCAGAATTATGGATTATGCAACTGGAGCACCTGCTATCAATTCTGCCCCATTGGATCAAATATTTTCAGGTGGTTATGCAGAAGAAGTTTCACCTGTTGATTTTAATCCAAACGCTGATTTAATCCGGCAGAATGGTATATTCCTTGGTGGTGGTGATACTGATATTGTTTATGTAAAGCTTGGTGAAGGTAGTTTTGAAGCAAGATTTGGTGAGATTGAGCAGGTACGTATTGATACATTTGGTGTTTATACTTGGTTTCCTCATAACGAAGCATGGGTTGATGCTGCAATTAATGCAGGTGTTAACTGGTACGAAGATACAGATCACATCTATACAAATTCAATTGCAATTTATGATACTATGTGGACGGTTGGACCATCTTTTCCAGTAATGAATCAATCTGTATGGGTTGGAGATGCAGAACTTTGGATTGAAGGTGAAGTTTATGGTGCTCAAACGTGGGCAAGTGCAGATACAGTTTTTATAGTGGGTGATATTAGTTATACCAATACCGCTTTTGGTTCAGCTCCGGATGAGATAGGCAATATGAACTTATCTGATTATTTTGGATTAGTTTCAGAGAAGAAGATCTTAATAAAATATAAACACAAAGACCCTTTTGATGATATGGAATTGCGTGAAGGTAATTGCAACAATGTAATGCTTTATGGTGCTTATGCAGCAATTGGGGAAGGTGATGAAAGCATTTATGGAAATATGGCGTGTCATTATGATGGAATAATAACTTTTGAATATCAGCATCCGCACGGTTCAACCCCAGATTTTACTGCACAAAGCCCTTACACTTTACAAGATACGCTTTATACTTATGTAGATTTTCATAAATATATTTTTCCACAAGATAGCTTAGTTTCATCAGAAATTATTGGCTTCAATCTTCATGGTGGTGACCCACTTGTAAATTCAACTTGCGGATTCCCTTATGAACATCCCCAGTATTTCAATTCTTATCCAAATAATATCCCTGCTGAATATGAATATCCATATGGAACGGATTATCCATGGTATAATCCTGTTTGGCCGGAAAGCTCGGATGATATAGTTTTTGAAAGAGGTATAATAACAATGTTTGGCTCATTATCGCAAACACGTCGGGGCTATATTCATCGCTCTGGAAGTGATCCTTATAATCATCCTAATAATGAATGGGATCTGGAGGAATATCATTTTGATGGAACTCATGGATCAACAGGATATAATAAGGATTATTATTATGATTCTCGTTTAGTTACAGTACAACCTCCCAATTTCCCAGCAGTAATTCAAGCACCAGGTGTATCTAGAAATATTAATGTGTTGCATTCTTCCAATGGGCAAAATTTTTCTGAATCTCATGTGGAAGAACTGGATGAATCTATACGTGTACTTTGGATGGATTCGGATGGAGAAAGTGTATTAATTGCATATCAAATATCTTCAGATCTTTCGCAGTTTCATTTTCTGATCTCAGATGCCGATCCGCTGGTTTACGAGCATTATGCTGTAGATAGTGAAGGAAGTTTATTGAAAAATGCTCATATAAATGGAAACAATGTTTATGTTTTGAGTGAATATGATTATTTTGATAAAATTTATAGCTATCAAATTGGAAATCCCTTGCCAGAGCTGATTCAGAGTTTTGTATCTGGAATGCATTTGAGTGATTTCACCGTTGGTGAATCTGGTGCTCTAGCCTATATTTATGAAATGGACTATTCTCCAAATTCTTTGGATCTGGATTTCCGATATAATAATGAAGATGGTTTAATGGCAGGATTGGTTAGCTGGGATTATCCTTTCAATAATTTTTCACAGCATGATTCTGAGATAAGTATAAAACTTGATGAAAATAATACAGTTTATACCACAATTCTTTTAGATAACTACACTAATAATTATCCTCAAGGTGAACTTTATTTGATTTCTGGTGAATTGGATGGAATAGTAGAGATAGTAGAAGACGAAATAGTAACTCCTAATGTTAGCATGAATATCTATCCAAATCCGTTTAATCCAGAAACAACTATAGCGTTTAGTTTAGCAGAGAATATAGAAAATGCAGAGATAAATATTTATAATGTAAAAGGA
>CAXCCM010000165.1:0-3955 GCA_963981005.1 uncultured bacterium
CAACTCTTTTAGCCATAATTTTTCCCATTTATAATTAATTATTAATCAATTTTTAATATGTAAGAAATAGTGCAACTTTTTTTTCAATATTATAAAGATAAAATATGCTTATAATTTTCAGGTTATTATTGGAAGTAATCTTTTTGGAGTTTTTGAAGATCGATCCAGGCTAGTTTTTTCCAACTTGGATTTCTTAGTAGTGCACTTGGATGATACGAAACGTAGGTTTTTGTACCTCTAAAATTATATGTTTTTTCTCTAAAAGCTTTTAACGTTTGATCAATTTCTAATAATGTAACAGCTGCTACTTTACCAAGTATTAGAATTAATTCCGGTTGAATTATTGATATTTGCTCTTCTAAGTATGGAAGGCAGGCACTCTTTTCTTCGGGCAATGGATTACGATTTTCAGGTGGACGACATTTTACAATATTGGCAATGTAAACATCTTCTCTAGTTAGCTTTATAGCGCTAAGCATTTTTGTAAGAAGCTGTCCTGATCTTCCAACAAAGACCTTTCCTAATCTATCCTCATCGGCACCAGGACCTTCTCCAATAATCATTAGTTTGGCATCAGCATTGCCATTCCCATAACAAAAATTAGTACGTTTTTCATGTAAAATACAATTTGTGCAATTTTTGTATTTCTCTTCGAGTCCTTTTAATAATTCTGTTTTGTCAATTTGAATTGGAGGTTTAATAAAAATATCTTGAATGCCTGATATTTTCAGATATTCAAGATATTGTTTTACAGCTTTATTATACAATTGTTTCTCAATAAATTATGTTACATCTTCTTCATCGTCTTCAACTTCTACAACGTAATCAGGAATCTCATTTGCTGCAATATGTTCTAAAGCAGTTGTAGTTAATTTACCCTGTAATGTTCTTTTAACTGTAAATGGTAAATTACTAATTCTTTCCGCTTCTAAGTTTGCTAGAAGCAGGAAGAGATATGTCATATTATTATCTTCTAAAAATTTTTCCACAATACGTGAGTCACCTTTATTACTCATCTATCCTCCATAATAATTTTCAATATTTATATATCTTTCAATTTTATTTTCTTCAGCTTTTATTATCGTTTCAATACTTTTAACAGCTGCTTCAAGTTCATCATTTATAACCAGATATTCAAAATCCTTTATCTCTTTTATCTCTTTTTCTGCAGATTCTAACCTAACTTTTATCACTTCATCAGAATCAGTTCCTCTTCCTCTAAGTCTCTTCAACCATACTTTTCTTGATGGGGGAAGAATGAAGATTGTTACTTGATCAATATCTGAATTCATGATCTGCTTTGCACCCTGTACATCAATATCCATGATGATATGGTTATTTTTGAGTACGCTATTAATATAACTTTTAGAAGTTCCGTACCAATAACCATGAACAATTGCAGATTCAAGAAAATCACCCGATTTTTTCATTTCTAGAAATTTCTCTTCCGAAATAAAATTATAATTAACTCTATCAATTTCGTTGATACGAGCTTTCCGCGTTGTAAATGATACCGAATACTTCACCTCATTATTATCAGCTAATAATTTTGTAAATATCGCTGTCTTTCCACCTCCGGAAGGAGAGATGAGAATAATGAGAAATTTTCGTTTATTTTGGCTATTCAAAATTTATTACTTTTAGCTATTTATAAGTTTCTTATATTTTTCTGCATTCAGCAGATCTTCAAGTTCATCCATATCGGTTAGTTTAACTTTCATGATCCAACCATCTCCAAAAGCATCATTATTAATTGCTTCGGGTGTATCTTCAAGGTCTTCGTTAATTGCAATAACTTCACCTGTAATTGGTGAGAGAATATCTTCAACAGCCTTTACAGCTTCGATAGAGCCAAAACCCTCTCCTCTTTCAAGATCATCTCCAACTTCTGGAAGTTCAACATAAACAATATCACCTAGTTCGTGCTGAGCATAGTCCGTAATACCTATCACAGCCTCATCACCAATAACTTCTATCCACTCATGGGTTTCTGTATAAAGTAAATTATCTTTAACCATTATTTCCCCCGATATTTTTTTGCGTTATGCATTCAAATAGCGTTATTGTGTCAAGTCAAGTTTTGCAATATAAAAGTCTTTAATAATATTATTATATAATACAACTATTCAGGAAAAGAAAATTCCTTATTTTCGAAAAGCTCTAAGCATGCATTTGCCACTTCCTCATCATACAATACTCCTTTATTAGAAGCTATCTCATTCAATGCAAATTCTATACCCAAAGAAGGTCTGTAAGGACGATGCGAGGCAATAGCTTCCACAACATCTGCAACAGAAATAATTTTAGCTTCTATTAGAATTTCATCATCTTTAAGTCCTTTAGGATAACCACTTCCATCTTTTCGTTCCTGATGTTGCAGAACAATTTCTGCTACAGGCCAAGGAAAATTTATAGTTGATAAGATCTCAAATCCCGCCATTGGATGCGTCTTTATAAGATCGAATTCTGCAGTGGTTAATTTACCAGGTTTACTCAGGATTTCTGATGGTACATAAATTTTACCAATATCATGAACAATCGCTGCAATTCGCAAGCCATCAGCTTTAGTTTTATCCATTTCCATCTTTTTAGCAATAGCACTTGCCAGAAGCGAAACCCTTCGTTGATGTCCAGCTGTATAAGGATCTCTTTTCTCTACAGCAGAAACTAAACCATTTACTGTCTCTTCCATTAATTTCTTTAATCGAGAAAAACTGTCTTTAAGTGCAGTAATATCAATAGAGACACCCAAAAGCACATCAGGGATATCGGGTGAATCTAGTGGAACCTTGGTTGTTTGGAACCAAATCTCTTTGCCATCATTCAGAACAATTGATTCTTCAGGTATTAGCACTTTTTTCTTACCCTTTATCACATTCAGGTCATCATTTGCTATGTTATCCAGATCTATTTCTCTAATCTTTGATCTTGCAATTAATTCTTTATCAGTTTTACCTATCATCTTTTTTGGAGTTGTATTGTAAAGATTTGCAACTGAGTCATTTACCATTAAATATTTACCACTTTTATCTTTAACAAAAATATTGTTAGGAACCGTATCGATAACCTTTAACAAGAAATTTCTATTTCTTCTTAATCTCTTTTCCATTTTAGATTTATAAAAAGCCATCTCTATTGTTGCACGCAACTCCCTATCCTCAAATGGTTTTATAAGATAACCAAAAGGTGATGATTCAGCAGCTTGCTCTAAAATATTGTCATCAGCGTATGCTGTTAAAAAAACTATAGGTATTCCAAAATCGCGATAGATCTGTTTTGCTGCTACAATACCATTTATGCTGCCCTCTATCATTATATCCATTAAAACCAGATCCGGTTTAAGCTCTTCTGCTCTGCGAATCGCTTTTTCACCACTGGCAATTATTTCGGGGACATTATATTTGAATTTTACTAAAGTATTTTTTATATCTTCTGCAATTATCTTTTCATCTTCAACTATAAGTATTGTTTTCATTTCCATAAGCTACCTACTATCAATGGAGTTACGTTTATCAATAAACATTTTTTTATCAGCTTCTTCTATTATTTCTTCAGTACTTTTATTCATTTCAGTACTCCAGAAAGCACTTCCTATTGCAAAATTAACCGGAAATGGAAGTTCACTTTTTTTGTTAAAATCTATCATTACCTGTCTTAATCTCTTCTCTACGATCTCAACCTCTTTACCAGTTTGCGGAAGCATAAGTAGAAATTCATCTCCACCGCTTCTAATCACGTTATCCGATTCCCGAGCTTGAGAAAAAAGCAACGAAGCAACAAATTTTAGTGCTTCATCCCCTTTGTTATGCCCGTATTCATCATTAATTTTCTTTAAATTATTTACATCAATTACAATAAAACCGATCTCATTGTTATATCTATTTGCCAGTTTCATCTCATATTTTATAGATTGATCGTAATAAAGCCTATTATAAACATTTGTTAATGGATCTAT
>CAXCCM010000166.1:0-3953 GCA_963981005.1 uncultured bacterium
TTATAGTTTTCGAGAAAATAGCTTACCAATTCAGGAATGTCTTCTCGCCGTTCTCGAAGTGGTGGAAGTTCGATCGAAACAACATTTAAACGATAATAGAGATCTTCCCGAAACCTGCCAGCCGACACTTCCGCCTGCAGATCCCGATGAGTCGCAGCCACTACGCGAGCAGTGAACGGCAACATGTCCAATCCGCCAACCCGACTGAACTCCTGTTCCTGCAGAACCCGCAACAGTTTCACCTGACTTCCCAGGCCCAACTCTCCCAGTTCATCTAAGAATATGCTGCCTGTATGAGCCATCTCGAAGCGTCCGATCCTACTACTCTTGGCATCGGTAAACGCACCCTTTATATGCCCGAACATCTCACTCTCGAAGAGTGAGGTTGAGATTCCACCTAGATTAACTTTTACAAAAGGTTGATTTTTTCTAAAACTATTGTTATGTATCGCTTCTGCAAAAAGCTCTTTTCCGGTTCCACTTTCTCCAAATATCAGAACAGAAGCTTCTGAGGAGGATACTCTTCCAATTGTTTCCAACGCTTTTACAAAGGCAGGATCACGTCCAACCAGATCGGTAAAATCATACATCTCATCCAATTGCTTACGAGAGTGTGTTCCCTTTTTTCCCATCTGTTCAGAAAGATGAAGTGCTGTACGTGTAGACTGCATAAAATGCTCATTATTCCAGGGTTTTGTAATGAAATCCAATGCTCCCAGTTTCATTCCCTGTACAGCAAGTTCAATACTGCCCCAGGCTGTGATAAGAATTACAGGAATTGTGGGAAGTAACATTTTTATCTTCTTTAAGAGTTTCAACCCTTCCTCACCGGAGGTCTCCATCGTGAAATTCATATCCAGAATGATCAGATCAAATTTATCTCTTCTTATTAACAGCATTGCAGTTGCAGGATTAGCTGCTGATGCAGATTCGAATTCATTCTGTTTGAAGAGAAGACCAAGAGATGCCTGTATAGCAAAATCATCATCAATTATTAAAACTTTTGGCAATTTAACCTCCATAAATTAATTTGAAAAAGCCTAAAGGTTTGTCAAGTCTTCAGACTCATCAGAAATCCATATAGTCATAATCTATTCATCTCGCAGCGCATCAGCAGGTTCTATTGATGATGCAATTCGACTGGGATACCATGCACATAAGCTGGTGATAAGATAGATCACCAAAACTGAAATCACATAGCTCATTATATAGATCGAATTGGAAAATATAGGTAACAAACCAAGTAGGGGAAATTGCAAGGCAAAGAAGCTGCCGAAGATCATAGCAAATGTCGAGAGCACAAGTGCTTCACCAATGATCTGCCCTTGAATTTTACTAGCTGAAGAGCCTAAAGCTCTTCTAAGACCGATCTCACCTCTTCTACGATTTGTATTATACCAGATCACACCAAATAAACCAAGACCAACATTGATGATAAGAAAAGCGCAGACAATAGCCATAATAACAGGAATGATAAGTGTTTGAATATTTGCAGATCTCTTGAGTGATTCTAAAGGATTTACCTTAAATTGCCAATCTTTATTGATCCCTTCTAAACGTTTGGTTAGAATTTGTTCAAATTTAATGCCTGTATTTGGTTTCATTTTCAAAAGTACTCTACTACCTAAAGCCTCTCCGCCAAATCGAGCAAAATCAGAATTATTCTCCAGTGATATCCTGCGGTATGTAAGTCTAGAAGAGCCGGTGAAACGACCACCTTTACGAAACTCTCCGATCACACCGATTACCTGATGCTCTTCTTCACCGATCATAACAACTTTTCCTAATGCCTCTTCACCTGCAAAAAGTTCATCCTTTACTAAATAATTTATTACTATCGGCTTACGGTTGGCTGCATTATCAGTTTCATTGAACCATCTGCCTTCTAGGAGCTTGATTCCCAAAACTTCTGCAAGATCATTACTACCTGAATGAAGATTTGAGCTGAATTCAATTCCGTTGTATTCCAAATGCACTTGACTAAATACCGAGGGAGCAAATAGATATGATACTGAATAGGCAAAACTCTCCACTTCAGGAGTACTCTTCAGTACATTCTCTACTTGCCTGAATGTCTCAATTTTTTCTTCGATGGAATCATCTTTCCAATCCATAGTGATCTTCCACACATTCTCATATTCAAACCCAAGCGGTTTGAAGTAGTTTCCAATTGTATATACAAGAAATGATGCCACCAAAAATAGGACAATAAAGGAGATGAAAATACCAAGTGATGTCATAAAATTTTCTTTCTTTCTGAACCAGATAACCCTAAAAAAATGTCTAATCATTTGTTACCTCCCTGAATGATCTCTGCCGGTTGTAATCGTGACATCCTTATAGCAGGATATACACCAGATATAAAGCCAAAAAATACAGCGATCAGCATACTGGTGATAAAAATCCTGAAATTAAGAGTAAATGTCATATCAGGAATAATCTGACTTTGATTAACCAAGACTAGTATGATTGCTGCAAGTAATAAACTTAGTAATCCACCTATAATTGTAACAATAATATTTTCGATTATAAACTGTATTACAAGCGTTATTGATGATGCACCAAAAGATTTACGAATACCTATCTCTGAAGATCGCTCCATGATTCTGCTCATGTTGATGTTTACTAAATTCACCGCGGGAAGAATCATAAAAATAGTCATTAATGTAAAAAGTATGAGCATAAAAGGTCTAATGTTGCCCTCTTCTTTTTTAAAGATCTGCCGAGCCAGAGCTTCACCATAAGTAGAAGCATTTGTAAGAAGTGATTTAAATCTCCCTTCCGGAAACTCTATATTCTCAAGATTTTTTAAAAGTTCCGATTGGATTTTCGGGAAATCTTTTTTCTCGTGTGCTAGCAGCATGGAAAACCAGCCTGGGAAAGTACCTGTAATAGAAGGTTTATAAAGATCTGTTTTCGTGTGCCCCAAAGGTATCCAGATATCAGCATATGGCATAATGCGGAGAATAGAGACATTCTTAACAACACCAATAACACGATAATTCTCACCATCAGCCTCAATATATTCTCCCACACAGGAAAATCCGTCAAAATATTCATTACGTAAACGTTCATTGATCACAGCTACATGTTCAATATTCTCTTCCTGTTGTTTATTGAATGGTTTTCCTTCCAGAAAATCAAACTCCAATATTTCCCAGAATTCACTGTCGGTATATTTAAGCCCCATATTTATCTTCCTCTCTCCTTTAAATACTTGAAGCGGATTATGAAATGAAGAGAGCGATATTAATTCTGGTGTTTTCATAGATTTTACATATTTATTGAAAAACCAGGGGCTGAACAATGGACCGGAAGAATTTCCATTCGATTCAGAAGTGAGTGAACCCATGGTTACAGAGAGTGTTCTATCCAGCTTAGTTTCTGGATAGTATGGACCAAAAGTGTGATCGAGTGCTGACGTGATAAGTACGAGAATGAGCAGTGTGAAACTGATCCCGAACAAGCTGATGAAGGTGAACAACTTGTGCCGTGTCATCACTTTAAAGGCTATTTTTAGATAATTTAATAACATTTTATCTCCTTAATGTTTTTTATTCATCATGCAGTGCTTCTGAAGGTTCAAGTTCTGCTGCTAATTTACTTGGATAGAACGCACACATTGCAGTAATGAGATAGATAATTAAAATTGATACAAAATATGAGATGTAGAAGATATCAGATCGAAGCCAACCTGAGATAAATACTTTAAGTTGAAAGACGATAAAGCTTCCTAAAATAAGACTAAATGTAGATAAAACGAGAGTCTCACCGATAATTTGAGAATAGATATTTTTAGCAGTAGATCCAAATGATCTACGGATACCGATCTCAGATTTGCGGAAATTGATGTTGTACCAGAGAATCCCGAAAAGACCGAGTGAAACATTGATCACAAGAAATAGTGAGATGAAAGCAAAGATGTAAACAATAGATGAATACTTGGCAAATGA
>CAXCCM010000167.1:0-3942 GCA_963981005.1 uncultured bacterium
GTTAGTGCCGGCTCTAGAAAAAGCTGATGTTTTTAATCAAAGTACATTGAGTCGTTTAAAAACTGGTACAGAGTCTGGTAACATTCTTCAATCTGCTCAGCAGATTGCTACATTTTACGAAAAAGAAACAACCTATAAAATGGATAATATTATACAGTCAATTCAAGTGTTTGTTGGTATGTTCATAGCTATTGTCATTACTCTTCTAACTGTTGTTTCTTCAGAAGTAGCGATGATATCACCAAATACGCCGGGTATGTAAGTTAGGGAGTTATCGTGTTAAGGAAATCTAGATTTGGTCAATTACTACTCAAAAAGGAAGTTATTGATCAAAAAACAATGGAAAAAGCATTGCTCATCCAGGCTGATGAAGATCAATCTAATCCAAGGGGATTAGGTGAGATACTGGTTGATGATTTTAAAATAAACCATCATGCTATTTATGGTTTATTGGCAGAATTGTATGCTTTTCGTTCTATTGAAATAAATACAAATGATCTTGATAATTCTCAAACGAAACATACGAAGGAACTTTTAGCAAAATTCCCTGAGGATTTTAGAAAAGAGTTACTTTATAAAAGAATCCTTCCATACCAAATTGCATATGGAAGACGAAATACACTTATAGTTTTAGCTGCAGATCCAACTGATAAGATCACTGAACGAATTCCGGTTTATTCTGAATATAAAAAATATGAAGTAGTATATTGCAAACTACAAACATTAGAAGAATTAATAGGCATTATAGCTCCTCAAAAAAACGAATTTTTAGATCTACTTCAGGAAGCTGAAGAACAGATTGAGGAGATGGCAGAGTCAAATTCAAAAGATGATGTTGATGAATATGCCCTCGATGAAGAGATAAATAAGAGCCTTCTTGTTAACCTTTTTGAAGGTTGTTTAATTGAAGCTGTACGTAAAGGTGCAAGTGATATTCATATAATTCCTTATCGTAGATCATCTGTAGATTTTTATTTTAGAGTTGATGGGAAACTTATTCGTTGGCACAGACAAGAAAGAACTTCACCTGAAGCAATTTCTGCTGTTGTTAAAGATAGAGCCGTTGGTGTAGATCGTTTTGAAAGAGATACGGCTCAAGACGGGTTTATGCAGAGGATTGTTGATGATCATTTAATACGTTTTAGAGTTTCAATTATTCCCATAACATCTTCTGAATATGAAAGAAGATTTGAAAGTGTTGTTATAAGAACAATTGATGATAGAAATGTTATTACGGACTTACGCAAACTTGGTTTCCAAACTAAAGCTGAAAGTGATTTTTTAAAATCAATAAGTAAGTCAAAAGGTATTATTTTAGTTACAGGACCAACCGGTAGTGGAAAATCAACAACTTTAATGGCAGCACTGTACCAAATTATTAAACCTGAAATTAATGTTTTAACTGTTGAAGATCCTGTAGAGTATCACATTAAAGGTGCGAGACAATTAAAAATTGGAAATCGATTCTCTTTCGAATCTGCTATTCGTTCAATTCTTCGACATGACCCAGATGTTGTTATGGTTGGTGAGATCCGTGATAAAATAACCGCTGAGATAGCAATTAAATTAGCAAACACAGGTCATCTAACATTTTCTACTTTACACACAAATGATGCGCCAAGTGCTATCTCGCGTATGTATAAAATGGGAGTAGAAACGTTCCTATTAGCTTACGCAATTAATATAATTATTGCACAGCGTCTTATAAGAAGGTTATGCTCCAACTGCAAAAGACCTATTTCAAAAGAAAGATGGCCGGCTGCTCTAGATATGGGTTTTTCGGAAGAAGAACTTACTTCCGGAACAATCTTTGAAGCAGGAGACGGCTGCAAAAAATGTAATGGTGGATATAAAGGTAGAACCAATATTTGTGAGGCACTATATTTTACGCCAGAAATCAGAAAGGCAATCGTTGAATCTGGTGATGAAATAGACGAAGATGAGATCAGAACAATAGCAGAAAGTCAGGGAATGCTTTCATTAATGGATTCAGGAATTGATAGAATCCGCACCGGAATGACTTCTGTTACAGAAATAACTTACGCAACATCGGAGGATTAGATAATGGGTAATCAAATGTTATTAGTTCTCTTAGCAGCAGTATTATTCTCAACAGTGATACTGTATACTTATGATCATATATTTACGCAACGTGAGCTTGTATATAATGGAATGTATATGTTGCAGGGGCAAAAAATTGCTGATAGTCTTTTTCAAAGAATTGGATGTGAGTTGTTAGGTGCTACCTTTGATAATTCTACAACATTCGAATCTGTAGCTACTTCTTATGTTACGTATTCTAGTGCAGAAACAAAAGTAATTGATGGTATAACTTATAATATTATGTTAGCTTCATATAATAGTTCACAATTTGGAAATATTCTATCACCATTTTCTTTACCATATAATTATAGACGAATTGATATTTGGATTGACTGTAGCCCTAATGGTACTGATGTAATTTCTATTGGTTCAGCTGCAAATCCGTTAACTAAAATTTATGCAAACAATGGAATGTAAGGAATATTTGAAATGCATGCATTATTAGATGCCGTTGGTGCTTTTATGGCTGGAGGAGCAATTCTGCTAACACTTTTCTCAGCTTTATTAAACATTCAAGGTCATGCATATAATACAACAATGCAAGTTACTACTAACCAGTCAGCCGAAAGGATTACTAGTGCACTTGAAGACTATTTATCTTATGTTGCTTCCGGTTCCGATGTTGATCCTTCAACTGCGGTAACACAAGCCGAAATAAGATTATTCAGTTATACCGGAAAAATACAAGATGATTTAGCTGTGCATAATTATGTAGTCATGCAAGGAACTCAAGATGGAACAACAGGTTGGTGGCCAATTCAGATATTTGAAGACGGTTCACAGATCATGGGAGACGTATGGGCAGATCAGGAGTTCGAGTTTCTATATTACGATGAAGATGGAGTCCAAATTCCGTTTATCGGATTTGGACAGGTACATAGTTCCAATCTACCAAATATTCGTTCAATATCTGTTAATATGTCACTTGTTAGCCGTGGATGGGAACATGGAGCTGATGTTACAAATGTTCACAATAGTATTGTTTTCTGGAAGTTTTTTAAAAATATGTATATGCAATAAGAAATATTAAATGAAAATTAATTACCTAAGGTAATTATAAATGTTACTTCTATGAAGTACATTTATTAACTGGGAGGGATCATGGGAAAAATGTTAATAATAATTATTGTTGTTATTACAGCAATTTTTGCCACAATCACACTAACTGTACAAAACAAATCGAGCCAAGTTGCTGATACTGTAACTGAACAACTTGATGAACTACGAGCAAAAGATATTGGTGCATATGCATTAAATTATGCTATAAAATTACATGGTGATGGAGTGATAAGCAATACAAGTATTCCCGCACCTTTAATTAATGATGATGATCCTGAATATTATGAGCATGCTTTAGGAACATATGACATTATGGAAGGTTCAATTGATAATCTTTATTATTCTTTTGTAGATTTTACACTTCCTAAAGATTCATTATTAATAAAAGCAAGTATATCTCATGGAACAATTAGTGGGCATAAATGTGAGACAATTGTAGCATCAACTTGGGGAGCAATTCCATCAGAAGTTGGTGACTGGAGTTTTGATGAAGGAACCGGAACCGACACTGAAGATGGTAATGATAACAGTAACGATGGAACGCTTATAAATGTAGATGAAGGTACTGTATGGGATACTGGTCAATTTGGTACAGCAATTCATATTGATGGTACAAATGACCGAGTCGAACTTGAGGATGGAGTGAGTTCTACATATGATGATGTAATGACAGTTACAGTATGGGCTTTATTAGATGCTTCTTTCCTGGATTGGGGAACTTTCATAGCTGAACAAACAGACGATGGCGGTTGGAATGTGTGCTGGACATTACGTGGTTTC
>CAXCCM010000168.1:0-3889 GCA_963981005.1 uncultured bacterium
CGTTCTAATATCACTGAATTCGATCGCTTTTTTAATACATGTAACCAACCTTGCTTTATCAACAGGTTTTGTTAGATAATCGAAAGCACCTTTCTTCATACAATCTACAGCTTTTGTTACTTCATTTACAGCTGTATGCATTACTATAGGAATACTCGGAAATTCTTGTGTTATTTCCGGCAGTAAATCATCTCCATTCAAGTATGGCATCATCAGATCTAGTATAATCACACTGAATGATTTTTCCCTCAATAATTTCATCACTTCACGGCTATCATTACACTTCTGCACATTAGTAATACCAGATGTACGCAAAGCAAAAGATCCGCTTTGAAGGAATTGATCTTCATCATCTACCAGTAAAACCGGATTAACAGGATATTTTGAATTACTCATATTATCTACTCCAAAATCTCATTTCTTTTTCAAAAACTTGACCTAAAACTTAATCTTCTACTATTATAATGGAAGTTTAATCACTGCAGTTGTTCCTTTCCCAACCTCAGAATTAATTATCAGTTCGCCACCATGATCCTTGATAATATTGTAGGAAATAGAAAGTCCCAGACCTGTTCCTCCAATATCTCTTTTAGTTGTAAAGAAGGGATCCATAATATACTTCAAATCCTCGGACGAAATTCCCCTACCTTCATCTCGAACAATAATCTGCATTGATTTATTATCTAAAGCAGTTGATACTGTAATTTTCTGTTCTTTGTTTTCCAAAGCCTGACAAGCATTACTGATTAGATTAATAATAACCTGTTCTATCTGCTGAATATTTCCTTTTATTTTTGGTATGTCCTCAGATAGATTTATTGAAAAGTGATTGGTGTGTCTTTTAATGAAACCTGTCAATATCGTCAGTGAATCATCAATTATATCTGCAATATTTATTATTTGGTTAAGATTACCAGGGTCTGTTCTGGCAAAATCCTTCAACGTCTGCACAATTTTCTTTATGCGTTCAGAGCCTTCTTTTACACCATTTATGATCATAGAAACTTCATTACGAATTTCGCTGTAATTTAATCCGGCTACAGTAAAATCACCCTTTTCTTCTGCATATTTATCCAGTAAAGGAATCAGATCATTCCAAACATCTGCAAGATTATCGCTGTTCAACAATATGAAATTATTTGGATTGTTTATTTCGTGAGCAACTCCTGAAACAAGCGTTCCCACTGAAGCCATCTTTTCTGATTGAAATAATTTCTGTTGCTGCTGTCGGGCAAGTTCTTCGGCTCGTTCACGTTCAATTATTTCTTTATTGAGTTGTTCAAGATTCTTTTCCAATTTATGGCTGTATTCCAATTGTTTATTATGGGCAATTTCCAAATCGTGCACCATTTCATTAAAATTTTGCGTGAGATGCCCAATTTCATCATCTGTAACTATTGCAGCTCTGGTTGAATAATCTCCTTTTCGCACTTTTTCAATCTCATCAAATAGGGAATATATAGGTTTGGAGAAAGAACGCGGAATAAATACAATTGCAAAAATGAATCCGATCACACCTATAAATTGATCTACCAATAAAGTTTTTTCATGACTATCATGCATGAATTGAACATATACTTCGCGAGACACAGATGAAACTGTAATTAGATCTAGAATAATTAGAAGTGTTGGAAAAAATCCAAGTATAAACAAAACAGAAAGTAAAGTAAATCCCACTCTTCTCTTACCTGGTGAATATAAAATATTGAAATTCGCGTATATGTTTTTTTTAAGATCTAAGTTAAAATCATTTATTAAAAAAAAAGTGATAATTGATGGCAGAAAAGCCCAAATAAACAATGAAGATGGAATTATCGATAAGAAAAAGATCGGTGGCATTATCTCAGTAGAAACATGTCCAGCTGCTATTTCAAAAATAAACACACTAACTAAAAGTACAATAATAGATAGAATCCCAATAATAAAAATCCAAACAGTTGAGTTCCAAGTGAGTTTATTGATCTGTTTATTAGCCTTTTCCGTATCCCTACCCTGCTCAAATATTCGATCTATCGGTTTATAGAGAAAGTGAATTCCTAGGTAATTGATAAAGCCAAATACAAGAATATGTGGAATCCCCATTTTCAAAAACATGCCGAATGTTCTATGCGAGAGGAAGTATATGAAATCAAATAATATTATTACTAAACATATACTCAACATCGAAAGATAATATCTCTTTTTCATTAAACCTCACTTAATTTACCAGCTATTACATCAATATTAATCACATAATTTAAGAAAATTCTCTAATCTGTTTTGTCAATATCTTAAAATGGACTTGTTATATAATAAATGGGAATGGTGGTACCTTTAGAAACAGGATGATTAAACTAGGTATAGATAATAGAGGGGAAAAGAAAGCTTAGAACATTAAGCTACCTAACCACTATATCATTCTGAGTGCTTTTCTTATCTGACTCCTTCCACTAACAAATTTTTGTGTATCCACTTCCCCATATAATCAGCTGCATTTACTAAGATCGAGAGATGTTTTTCTCCGCTTATAATATTTGTATAAGTTTCAGGGTTATTCTTCCTGAACAATGATACTACTTTATTTACGTTAAATAACTCGTCTTTTTCACCAATCCAAACTGCAGTTGGAATATCCAGTTTTTTGATCTGATTCGATGGAGCAGATGGTGTTATCGCATTTGCCATATTCACAGTAATTGCTGCAATATTTTTAGTGGTTTGTAATCTTTCTTCGGAATAATTAAAGAACACAGCTTTTGAATTGCCGTCAGTTCCAGACATGGCATTGCTAACGAAAAGATCTGTCTTTACTGTAGTAAATGAGTTGGGATTATTCTTTAACTCAGTGTCGGAACGAAATCCAAGTTGAGGTGAAAGAAAAAGGTAAGCATCGGTTTCTTCTCGCTTTTTATAACTGGAATAATTCAAAACTAATCCACCACCGGAAGAATGCCCACCGAGAATAATTTTTTTCTGAGGATATTTTTCTTTTACATGATTTATCAATAAGCTGATATCGTCAAAAACCTGTTCAACGTTTGGAGTGTCTCCCCTGTCTCCTTCTGAATCTCCATGCCCTCTGATATCCGGTGTGACGACCAGACAATTGAATCGTTTACTCAAACCGTCACCGATAAACTGGTATCCTCCGGCACTATAGGTTCCCCCGCCATGATAAAATATCAGGATTGCATCTATCTTTTCAGGAAGATATTCTCTGTAGGCAAGTTGAACATCATCATTTGCTTGTAAAAACTGTAAAGGTGGTATTGCTACTTCTGGGGCAAATTGCAGCTCTTCGAATGAAAAGGAACTACCTTTCTCTGTTTTCGGAGTTTTATTAGATACAGCGCAACCTGTTATAATGAAAATACATATTATTGAAATTATAATTTTATACATAATTCTTCTCCTTGAGACATAATGTATTGTACTTCTATTTCTTTCTCGTTCCCAAACTCCTGTTTGGGAATACAAATATCTTAAAATCTATGTTTCTTTAGACGAAAATATTGCGTCTCTACGGATTCTTTATTTTCTCAAACTGATCTTTTCCACCTGAAAGAATGAAGGTAAGTGGAGCAGCCTGTTTTGCCAGGTTCATCATTCTACCGGCAGTTTCTTTGATGTCCCACTGGGCATGTTCGTCTTCACGCAAGCGAGAAAAATGATAGAGTTCACGTGGATTAGCAGCTAGTAATACTCTACGCCTATGAGCATTAGTAAGGCAGTATTCAGCAGTTTTTCCATATTTTGGTAAAAATTCGTTATATAATTCTTCACTTCGCCGGCAAACTTCTCTAAGGTCATTTTCCTTTCCAACAGCTTTTATAGAATTTGGAATTGTAATTCCTAAAGTTGGATCGTAATCCTGAGATAGAAGTGTCATCAAACGGTGGCGCTTGAGTTG
>CAXCCM010000169.1:0-3873 GCA_963981005.1 uncultured bacterium
CCTGATTCTTTTATTGGAATAGAAAAGTCAGCCTGATCTTCACTTAAGTTTTTATAAGTTGTAATAGATTTCTCAAAATATTGCTGTAAAAGCTGATGAACTTGTTTCAGATCTCTTGTTTTTGTATATTCTTCTCTTAATGTTTTCAGATAATCTTTGGGCGCTAAACAGGCACAGCCACTCATCACATCTATAATTTCATCTTCTTTAAGTTCACTATTTAAAAGTATCATCAATCTTTCTGACCACTCAATATTTTCTTGATGTGATCTTGAAGCTTTCTCAAATAGATCTTCTCTTCCAATTTTTTGTAAACCGATCTTTAATTTATGAAGCCATTGTTTCTCAAAGTCAGACATTATATTCCTCTTTCAATCTGCTGCTATCGTATAGAATTGTTTATCGTCAGGGTCATGAAACATAAATTGGGAGATTTCTAATTTGAATAGAGTAAAATCATCGTCATCCGAAGATTCCCAATATGCTTTGAAAAAAGGGATCTCCTCGGACAATTTCTTCCTAGTTTTATTATCTGTAATTATTCTTGCTGTGCCATTTCCACGGATAGAGCCAAGATCATTTTTCCCTTCAGTAAGGATGCAAATCTCAACTGAATTATTTTGTCTGATCTCCTGAACTTTTAATC
Source organism: uncultured bacterium (assembly GCA_963981005.1). Classification (GTDB taxonomy): domain Bacteria; phylum Cloacimonadota; class Cloacimonadia; order Cloacimonadales; family TCS61; genus Tenebribacter. The sequence continues at coordinate 647 of CAXCCM010000169.1, forward strand.
TATTAGATTTGGAACAACACCAAATAGTATTTTCGAAGTATATCATTGCCATGCAACGTACATGAGGTTTACCATCTATGCAAGTTGCAAGATACATTAATTCGCTTTTTTCTAAGAATTCGATCAATCTGTTTTTATTCATATTTCAAAGCTTCTACCGGGTTAGAATGAGCTGACCTTATAGTTTGAACACTAACTGTAACAAGAGCAATGATCAATGCTAAACTACCAGAAATCAGGAAAACCCAAATGCTTATGTCGGTGCGATACGCAAAATTCTGCAGCCATTTATTCATTGCAAAATATGATATTGGGCATGCAATAAGGCACGAGAGTAAAACTAATTTTGTGAAATCTTTTGAAAGTAACGCAATGATCTGTAATACTGAAGCTCCCATAACTTTGCGAACTCCAATTTCTTTTGTTCGCTGCTCTGCTGTGAAAGCTGCAAGCCCAAATAGTCCAAGACAGGCAATGAAGATTGTTATAAATGTGAAATAGCTAAATAACACGATCAGTTTATCTTCTGCCAGATATAACTGGTTCAACTGATCATCAACAAAAACTGCTCTTATCGGTTCATCAGGACTAAATTTATTCCAAACTTCATTTACATAATCTATTGTATCACGATAATTTGCACCTTTTATCCGTACAAAAACCCGTAAGTTTTCTCTATATCGGAATTGCATGTCATCCGTTATAAGCCAGATGAGAATTGGATGGATCTCCTGCTTCATAGAGTTAGAATGAAAATCGCTCACAATTCCTATTATATTTGCAAAATTATCATTACCTAAACTATCAGTGAATGCTACGATCCTTTTGCTTAGCGGATCTTCCCAACCAAATTTACGTACTGTAGCTTCATTAACTAAAACAGATTGTACCCAGGTATTTTCTATATCTCTACTGAAATTTCTACCTTCGATGAGTTCAATTTCCATAGTATCTAAGTAATCAAAATCTATCTGCATGAACTGACAGCTCATTTGTTGAATGTCACCTTCATTAGTCTCAGCGCGAACCGGAGAACGATTGAAAGTTGTACCGGGCATATTAAAAGAAGCGGCAGCTGATACTACACCTTGATGCGAAACCAATTCCTGTTTGAATGATTGCATTTGCTGCTCAATTTCTTGATTTCGTACATCGATAGCCATCAGGAATTCTTTATTGAAACCAAGATCTTTATTTTTGGAATACATGAGTTGCTTGATCACGATAAGTGTTCCTATGATCATCGCAATAGAAATTGTAAATTGAATGATAATAAGAATTTTGCGGAACAGTGCACCTTGAGCACCTTTTACGGATTCAGATTTTAATGTATGAATCGGTTGAAAGTGAGATAGAAAGAATGCCGGATAAATTCCTGCAATGAAACCAATAAACAATCCTAAACCTAAAGTTCCAAGAAGATACACTGGTTCTGTAAGTAGATTGATCTGGATATCTAAGGATGTGATACTATTAAATACTGGCAATAGTAATTCAGCTAAAACCAATGAGATTAGAGCTGCACCTGTTGCCATCAATATAGATTCAAGTAGAAATGGTCTGATCAATGATCCACGATTGGAACCAAAAACCTTACGCAAACCAACTTCTCTGCTGCGTCTTGCCGAACGTGCAGTTGCCAGATTCATATAATTTATACACGCGATTAGAAGTAAGAATACAGCAATAATGCTAAATACATAGACATAGACTATATCACCATTTGGATACATTTCCCAAACTAAATTAGAATGAAGTCGAATAGATTTTATAGGTTGTAAAGAGAGAGTTGAGTGCCCATTAATTCTATCGTATCTTTCCTTCATGTACGTTTCAAAGAATTCTGGGAATTTAGCTTCCAGATCAGCTGGATCTGCATCATCTTCCAACATGAAGTAATGATAAACCTGCCAGCCATACCATGCATTCTCTTCTCCCGGTCGGTAGGCTCCTATCCAAGGGACTAATGCATCATAAGGAAAATGAGTGCGCCCTGGATGATCTTTATATACTGCTGTTACTACCAGATCAAATACATTTTCAATTGAGATGGTTTTTAGATATGGATCTTCATCTCCAAAAATTCTTTTAGCTAAACTTTCAGAAATGATTATAGCATTTTGTTGTGAGAAAGCCTCTTCGGCGCTTCCTTCAACAAATTCATTGCTGAACACATCAAAAAAGGTTGAATCTACAGCAAATATTTTATCTGTTGTAATGGCATTTTCTTCATAATACAAATTTGCAGTATGTGTGAAAAGTCCACCAACACCACAAACTCTTGTATATGTCTTGATCTCAGGATAAATTTCTTTCATCGTTGGTGAAATGGGACGAGGTGCATTACAATATTTATCTATTTTGCCACCCATATCGTTCTCGTTATTCAATCTGTAAATATTATCAGCATTATCGTAAAATTTATCGTAGCTTAGTTCGGTTTGAATGTACAGGGAGATCAACAAACTACATGTTATTCCTACAGCTAAACCCAATATGTTCAAAACTGAATAAAATTTTTGACGGCTTATGTTTCTCAGGGCAATATTAAGATAATTTTTAAACATTTATTTTCCTCTTAAATATGAACGATAACAAGCCAAGAAGGAAGGAGTGAGGAAACTTGGCCTGTCACCGTACACGATAATTTATTTTAACTTTCCATTCTTATAAATAAAGCGATCACCTCTGTCACGAGGATAATAGAGTTTTGTTTTCTTGATTCCTTCTTCTCTTAGATTTTCATTGAAATTGCGATATTGGAATCCATCGTCTACTGAATGCATAGGTAGGAATACCTTTGGTTCTAATTCTTCCAAAGTGCGAATAACTCCTAATCTAACTGATTCAACATCGGGAAGTCCACAACCACGTATGGGCATCATTGCAATATCGATATTTTGGAAATTCTCTTTTACATATTCGATTTCTTGCCAATAAGTCCCAGAAAAGTCTCTGGTCTCATTTGCGTGATCACCAGGATGGAAAATGGTTACACCATCTACTTCGATAACACAACCAATACCTGCATCATTAGATTCAAAAGCAGTTATCTTCAAATCATCAAAAGTTAATGTTGATCGTGGTTCTATTAAATCATATTCATGTTGTTCTGGAGTTGCATCTCCTAGAATATATCTAATATTAGGGATAGTTTCTTGCCATTCCCAAATAACAGGATCATAATGATCACCATGATCATGGGTTGCAATTACAGTCACATTCAT
>CAXCCM010000170.1:0-3861 GCA_963981005.1 uncultured bacterium
GAAAAAGTAGTTTTGGGTGTAACTAATTGGGGAAGTAGAGATTATTATAAACTTCCTGCCGGTAATATTTTAGAAGTACTTGGAAAGGCAGGAAATCCTGATGTAGAAATTCTAAGTGTTATCAGGCAATATAATCTTCCATTGGAATTTCCGCAAAACGTATTGAGCGAGCTCGATGCTATTTCAGATGAAATTCAGGATAATGTAATTTCCAAAAGAAAGGATCTACGTGATTTACTTACTTTTACAATTGACCCGGCTTCTGCAAAGGATTTTGATGATGCAATTTCGCTGGTTAAAGATGAAAAAGGTTTAACTCTTTATGTTCATATTGCTGATGTAGCGCAATATATTGGAATAAAAAGCAAATTATTTGAGGAAGCTGCTAAACGTGGGAATAGTTACTATTTCCCAAAGCGAGTAATTCCAATGTTACCGGAGAAAATTTCCAATAAAATTTGTAGTTTACGTCCTTTTGAAGATAAACTAACTTTAACTGTGCAAACCAGATATAACAATAATTTTAAAATCATTTCACAAAGAGTTTATGAAAGTATTATCTGTTCAAATGCTAGATTCAATTATGAAGAAATCGATGAATTTTTTGAAGAGAAGAAAGAATTTGAAGCTGAAATTGCTGAAGCTCTTAAAATTATGCGAAAATTATCAGCAAATCTAACTCAAAATAGGGTTAAGTGTGGATATCTGAGACTTAACATTCCTGAAACGATCTTTATTTTTGATGATGAAGGGCATGTTGTTGATCTTGATCGCAGTAAAGAAACAGCATCACACAAAATAATCGAGAATTTTATGTTAGTTGCAAATGAGTTTATTGCAAAAGAACTTTCGGATGGAAAAACAATTTATAGAATTCATGAAAAGCCAGATGAAAAAAGACTATTAAACCTTAAAGAAGAAATATCCAGCTACAATATAAAAATGGAAATGAATAAAAACCTGAATACTGTACTTCAAGATCTGCTTGATAAGCTTCCTGATGAGAACTATCATCGGGTTTTTGACCGCAAGGTCTTACGAAGTATGAAGAAGGCAAAATATACTGTAGAAAATTTAGGACATTTTGGGCTTGCAATGCGCAATTATACACACTTTACATCACCAATTAGAAGAATATCAGATCTCATTATTCATCACCAGATAAAGAATAAATTAAATTCTAAGCAAACACCTTTTTCTGCTTCTCATTTATTCAAACTTGCAAAAATAGCAACCGAGAGAGAGATGATAGCTGATGAATCTGAGCGTGAAGTTGATCTTAAAAATAAAACGATCTTCATAAAGAAGAAAGTTGGTGAGGAATTTGAAGCAATAATAATTGCTGTTCGTAATAATGCCTTAATTGTTGAATTAAATAAATATCCCATAACGGGTATTGTTAGCATATCTTCGCTAGAAGATGATCGTTATGAATTTTTCCCGCAACATAGCCGTTTTATTGGAAAAAGAAAAGGCAAAATATATAAACTTACAGATCCTTTAAATGTTCTTTTAGATAAAGTCGATGATGAAATCCACTTTAAGGTTCTGTAGTAAATCCGAAGAAATTAAAAAAGGAATGTAAATGTTCATTTATCGTATATTAACATCAATTCTTATTGGTTTAAGTTACCCAATAATTAAACTTCGTATGAAAAGCAAACGTGATAAACAAAGAATAGGTATTATTAAAAATGGATTTGATAATTGTGTGTGGATCCATGCAGCATCTGTTGGTGAGGTAAATGCTGTAAAACCTATTATAAACCAATTACTTCAAAAGTATTCACATAAAGATTTTATAATGACTACAATGACTTCAACTGGATTAGATGCAGCTAAGAAGATAAGTCCAAAATTAGTCGTAAGCATATTCCCCATTGATGTTACATTTATCCAAAAAAAATTTATAAATAAGATAAATCCTGAATTAATAATATTAGTTGAAACAGAATTATGGCCCAATATGTTGCATGTTGCAAAGAAGAAAAACATTCCTGTAGTAATGGTGAACGCCCGTCTTTCAGATTCATCCTTCCCTAAATATAGAAATCTTAGAATTTTTTGGAAATCAATTTGGAAGGCAATCGTAGCTGTTAATGCACAATCGGAAAAAGATGAAAGAAGATTTACAGGACTAAAATTCAATAATGTGATAAATGCACATAACCTTAAATTCTGTCTCGATCTTCCAGAATTCAATAAAGCTACTTTGAGAAAAGAATTAGGCTATTCTAAGGATGACTTCATAGTAGTTTGGGGAAGTAGCCGTCCCGGAGAGGAAAAGCTCTTTAAAGATGTTTTTATGAGTCTTAAAGAGAAGATTAACCACTTGAAGGTTGTTATAGTCCCACGTCATTTACACAGAATTCCCCAAGTTTGTGAAATTTTTAAAGAATATGATTACCATTTTTATTCAAAACTAGAGGAACCCGGAGAAATACTTTTTGTAGATGAAATGGGAATCCTTAACATGATCTATGCTCTTTCTGATATTGCCATTATTGGTGGTAGCTTCTTTAATTTTGGCGGACATAATCCTCTTGAACCCGCTTTTTATGGAACTCCCGCGATTATCGGTAAATATCATCATTCCTGTCGAGATTCAGTAGACAGGCTTTTAGAAAATAATGGTTTAATCGTATCTGACAAGAAAAAATTAAGTGATGATATAATGAATCTTTATAACAACAAAGAGCTTCGAGAACAGCTTGGTGCAAATGCTAAACAAACATTAACTCTAAATTCAGATAGTTTAAAAGCGAATTTGAAAATACTAGATAAATTCTTAAAATAGTTTTATGACTGAAGCACAGTTTTATTCAAAATTGGAATATAATAAAGTCAAATGTGAGCTATGTCCGCACAATTGTATCATACAATCCGGGAATATTGGGATCTGCAGAGCTCGCAAAAATATTGATGGTGTACTTTATACAAATAATTATGGAGAAACCATAACTGTAAGCATAGATCCGATGGAGAAAAAACCTCTTTATCACTTTCACACTGGAAAGAATATCATTTCGGTCGGTTCAAACTCCTGTAACCTCTCTTGCAAATTCTGCCAGAATTATCACTCAAGTCAGCTTGAAGTTCCAACAATGGAGATAACACCAACAAATTTACTTAAACAATGCAAAATCCATGAATGTAATTTTGTTGCATTCACTTATACTGAGCCTACAACATGGTTTGAATTTATTCTTGAATCATCTAAATTGTTATATAAAAATGGTATTAAAACGGTGATGGTAACAAATGGATTCATAAATCAGGAACCGCTAAAGGAGCTTCTTCCCTATATCGATGCAATGAATATTGACCTTAAAGCTTACGATGATAAATTTTACAAAAATATCTGTAATGGGTCATTACAACCAGTTCTAAACACAATAAAAACGGCTCATAAAAAATGTCATATAGAAATTACAAATTTAATAATTACTGATGAAAATGATTCTGATAAGCAAATAAAAGATCTTGTAGATTTTGTTGCAGAAGTTGATAACAATATCCCACTTCATTTCTCGCGTTACTACCCAACTTATAAAATGGAGAGCCCTCCAACACCATTATCAATGCTGCAAAATGCAAAAGAGATAGCAGACCAAAAACTAAAGTATGTATATCTTGGAAATATTGCAACTGATAGAAACACATATTGTCCAAATTGTGGCAATCTGCTTATTTTAAGAAATCATCAAATGCAGAATAATATTATTGATGCAAAGTGCTCATCCTGTAATCAAACAATTTACGGTGAATTTTTATGATAAATGATCTGAAGAAAATTTTCACAACAGCAGATATCATTTTAATATTGCTTCTTTTATCGTTTGCTGTATTTATGGTCGTTCT
>CAXCCM010000171.1:0-3774 GCA_963981005.1 uncultured bacterium
AGACTCCAGTTATCTTCACTTTTTTCAATTGTGAAGATCATCCCTTCATGTATTGTGAAAACGCGTGTGAAATCTTCACCCGGTCCGCTATAACCGATAGCCGATGTGCTAAGTAATACTGCTTCATCTGTTTTATTGAATTCCTGCCATTTTAAAATGCTTATAATAAAGAATACTAAAAATAGAAAAATAAAAATAGTTGTTATAAATATTGGAACTGTCTTCTCACGATTTTTGTAATAAATTATCATTAGGCAGATAAACATTATTATAATACTGAAAATAATAAGTGTAATGATAGCTAACAGGTTTATAGAGATAGAATCAAATGCCCTTAGCCAGAAAGATCTGATCACACTTTGATCATCGGATTCCTGTTTATCTATGGTAAAAGTAAGAGCATATTCCAAGTTTCTTCTGGCTGCCGAATGATCGGACCTTACTTTTATAGCTTTTTTAAAATAGAGTATAGATCTTCCGACCTCATTTATTCTAAAATAGCAATTTCCAATATTATAGTAGAGGTCAGCATTTATTATGCCCTCGTTTTCTAAAAGACTAAATTTTTCTAAAGCTGTCTGGTAATCTTTATCATTATAAGAACTTATCGCATCCTGTTGTATTAAATCGATCTGGTTATCTGCAAAAATACTGACTGATAACAACAAGAACAAAAGTGAATATATTAATTTTTTCATAATTTCAAACTAACTCGCTTAATTAAAATTTGCATTTCATTATCTCATTTATTGTCACTTTTATTAAAATGTAATCAGCTTCAATTTTTTGTTTGGAAAATCCTCCGGGCATGAATCGAGCTTGATCGCAGGTCTCAAAAAGCGTCTTGATTCTTTCTACTAACTCACTTGGAATATTTTTCAAACTTATTTTAGAAATTATATTTTCTGTGGAACTTCCCCGCGGCTCTTTTAGTTTATCGGCTAAAAAACTACTAAGTCCCTGTTGTGCAGCAGCATAGAATCCAGCATCTTCCTTACTTGCCAAAAAATTTGCCTCTTTCATATATTTCTTTAAGATCTTATTGGCTTGTTTCTGGCGAATGTAATCTATGTTTCCTTGTAGTTTTGTTCTCTCTTTTGAATATAAAACTGAAGCAGGAATTAATAGCAGCAATATGAACCAGATAAACCAATATATAAATTTATCATAATAATTATTAATCGAAATCAATTTGCCGTCTGTAATTATGAAGCCGATGTCAGAACCTTCTAAACTAACAACAGATTGTGCACTGCTACTGACAACATATGTAAGATCACCTTCTCCAACATTTAATTGGAATGGCTTTGTTTTTAATGTTTTATAGCTTCCGGAGGTTGTGTTAAAGTATGTAAATGGAATTGCCGGAAGTGTGAACTTTCCCTTCTCCTGGGCTATTATGAGGTACTTGATCGTTTTCTTACCAGAGATCTTATTCTTATTAATATCAGTTGTGATTTCTGGATCTAAGAATCTTAAGTTTTTAACTTCTCTTAGTTTAGGAATATCAAATTGTTTTAAGTTTCCAGTTCCGCTTATTGCTATTGTGTGGGTAAAAGAATCACCAACATTCAAAATAGCTTCACTTATATTACTAGAAAGCTTGAAGTTACCAATTGCATTTGAATATGAAACAGGTTTATTGGCAATAGGAATTGGTTTTACTTTAATAGTTGTTGGATCATTCTTAATGCTGTATTTTTTAGTCGTTCCAAAATCAAAAAAACTATGTGATTGAGTTCTAATATCAACATTCAGAGCTAATGAGGGAATCTTCAGCTTCCCACTTTTAGTTGGGAATAGTGCTACAGAACGCATTAACATTACATTGTACATAATCCCATTATAAGTTTCACGCTCAAAATTTATACTTTCTGGTTTATAAATATCTTCTTTCCAGAAACCTTCGAAATTTGTATCTGCCGCAAATGCAAGATTGGCTATATCGTATCTGGAATAGAGTTTGTATTCAACAATAATTGGTTCTTCCTCAAAGACAGTTCTTTTGCTTACATTTGCCTTTAAGAATAAATTGTCGGTAATATCTACAGATGAATTTGGTTGCTGAGAGAATGAAGAAGAGGTTGGTGGAGCTGGTTGTGTACTGCCCTTTAGTACTTTTATATGAATTGGATCGGTTGTAAAAGATTTATCTTTAATATTAATAGTTATTGGTGGGATGAGATGAGTTCCTATTTTAACAGGACGTAAAGTGTAGGTAAAACTTTTTGTGATTTTAGAGGTCATCTTCCCATTAACAATTGAGTAATTTGATGAGGAAGATGAGGATGAACCGAGGTTTTCAAAATTGTCTATTTTCGGTAATCTCGGTGTGGCAATACTTCCAGCTTTTTCCCCTGAGATCTCTATAGTATATTTAAGCAGATCGGAAGTTCCGATCTTAGTTTTATCAACGTAAGACTCAATCTCTATTTGCTGCGAAAATAGAAATTGGTTTAGCAAAACCAAAATAAGAATAAAAACTAATTTCTTCATATTACTGAAAAATCGATTTTCAAATTCCATGAATCTACCAGTATTTTCCGCTTTTTGCTCTGTCAACATTCATTTTCTCTTTTTCTTTCTTCATCTCTTCTTTCTCTTTTTGAAGAAGAGCTTTCAGCATTTTTTCAGCATCTTCTTTCTTTTGTTCTTTCATTTTCTGTTCTTGTAATTTCTGCTTTTCATCTTGTTTTTGCTCTTCTTGTTTCTGCTGCTTCTCTTCTTGCTCATCATTCTTATTTTCTTGTTTATCTTGTTGCTGCTCTTCCTCTTGCTTCTCTTTTTCTTCGTCTATATTTTCGTCGTCTTTGTTTTGCTCTTGCTTTTGTTTTTGCTCCTGTTGCCTTTGTAGCATTTTAGCTGCAAGTTCATAATTGTAACGAGCATCAAGGTTTTGTGGATCTTCTACAAGAGCATCTCGATAATTCTTTATTGCATTTTTATAATCTTTTTGCAGAAATTTCACATTACCAAGATTTTGTAATGCTTTAGATTTATCTTTGAACTTCTCATTATTTAAAGCTAATTTGTAATTCTGTTCAGCTTCTTCTAACATTCCATTCTTAACTTGAGCATTCGCCTGATTAAAATGTAATCTGGAATCTTTTGGGTATTTTATTGCATTACGTTTAAAATCTTCTCCCGAGTTCTCATAATTCTCTTTCTCATAAGATTTTACACCTTTTAGATTTCTGATAACTTTGTCATAATTGATGACATCAGAAAACAGTGAACCGAAAATTATGAGAAAAGTAATTATAACTATACTTCTGGCTTTCATTACAATACTCTCTTAAATTTTGTTTTCTTTTTGTAGATGATGAGTGATTCGATAAGAAGTAGTACAAGTGCTGCGATCACAAAATATTTATATTGCTCTTTATATCTAACATATTCTTTAGAATCAAATTTCTTTTTCTCGAAAGAATTTATATTACGCATTATCTCATAGATCTCCGATTGTTGCGGTGTGATAGGGAAGAAGCGTCCATTTGCTTTTTTAGCGATCTGCGTTAAAGTTGTAATATCAAGTTTTGTAAATACAATATCACCTTTATCATCTTTAGCGTAAACCACGTCACCCTCTCTATTCTTTATTGGAATTGTACTCCCTTCCGGAGAGCCGATGCCAAGAGCATAAATGATTGCATTTTGCTTACCTGCTTCTTCTGCGATCTCAATTGCATTTTCTTCTAGATCTTCACCATCACTAACGACGATGATAACTTTATGTTTTTCTTTCTCACCAAAAAGTTCCAATGAATTAGAAAT
>CAXCCM010000172.1:0-3758 GCA_963981005.1 uncultured bacterium
GATCACTTTAACAGGTCTTTCTAATTTGATCCCTTCAAATACATAATCTTTGTACTCCTTATGCATTTCATCTGTTTGGGAAAATGAACCCTCTCCGATCTCAAAATCTTGAGTTTGGATGAGTTTGAGGATCTCCTGGATCTGCTCTCCATAAACGCTTTGCAATCCTTGATTTAATTTTATTCCATTATATTCAGCTGGATTGTGACTAGCTGTGATCATAACACCACCATCAGTCTTCAGCTTCCAAATAGAAAAATAGAGAACCGGAGTTGCTACAATGCCAATATCAGTAACATCAATTCCTGTTTCCATCATTCCTTTAATGAATGCTTTTTTGAAAGCGGGAGTGCTTAGGCGTGCATCGCCACCAATACTAACGGTTTTCATGCTTTGTCTGCGAATATATGTTCCATATCCTTTTCCAATTTGATAGAGAATATCCTCATTAAGGTCTTTATCAACGACACCTCGAATATCATACGCTCTAAAAATTTGCGGATTAACCATTATTATTGCTCCTTATTCTTTATAAAATTAGTGAGTATTGGTATCATCTTCTTAAAAGCTCTACTACGATGACTTATCGTCTCTTTATCTTCTAGTGTCATTTCACCAAAGGTTTTTCCCATATCATCAGCTCGGAATATTGCATCATATCCAAAACCATTATCACCAATTTCTTCTTCTGTAATAACTCCTTCAACAATTCCCTCGGTTGTTGCTATCAATCCATCTGATGAAACAAGAGCGCAAACTGTTCTGAATTGTGCATTTCTGTTTTCTATACCCTTAATATCCTTTAACATTTTTACACGGTTATCTTTATATGTACAATTCTCTCCTGCAAATCTGGCAGCATAAACACCTGGCTTACCATCTAATGCATCAACAAACAAACCAGTATCGTCGGCTATCGCAAGCATATTGGAATATTCTGCACATTCGGTTGCTTTCTTAATTGAATTTCCTTTTATCGTGTCTTTATCTTCTATCACATCTGGCATATCAGGGAACTGCGAAGCGGATATGATCTCTACATCTAGATCTTTCAATATTTCTTTTATTTCAATAACCTTATCTTCGTTACGTGTTGCTAATAGTAGTTTTATCATAATTATTTGATCTTAGAAACCCATCCCTTTATTTTTCTTAAGATATTCTTATCGAGAAAATTTTCTGCAACATAAGTGATCTTTTGAAGAAGTTTAAGAACATCCTCTTCCCCGCTCCAATTATCAACAAGAACTTGTTTATCTACTTCATTCAAAACCACATTCAATCCATAAACTACAAGTACAAGATCATCTATATAACCAATAAATGGAATAAAATCTGGGATAATATCAATTGGTGATATTACATAGGCAATTATTCCACCTACCAATAGTTTCTGTTTACCTGCAACACGTTTATCAACTGCTAGTCTGCATAATAACATAAAGAAATCTGGCAAAGCAAGAATGTATTCAGTAAATTCTCCAGCCTTGTTTCCTCCTTTATCAACAGCTAATTTGTGTATCTTATTTCTTAATTTACCATAGAACTTTAATTTTTTCTGATCATCTGTAAAATTTTCTTCCTGCTCAACTGTAACTTCAATTTCTTCTTTAACTTCGTCTTTCTTGTCTACCATAGTTCCTCCTAATAAAACAATGATAATTTGAAATATTTATTCATAATATCTTCTTAAAATAACTGTAATCGTTTCAGATACACTAGTTGCTAATACTTGTGCAGTAATTGTACAGGTAGTTGTTCCTGGTGGCATCGGAACTGGTGGAGGACATTCTTGATAAAAGAATTCCACCTCTTTATTTAATATGCCATGCTCTTCATCAACTACACCTGTAAGTCCAGTATAAGGATCTCCTGTGTCTGGTGGAGTTGGTTCTAAAGGATTCCCTAGAGAGGAAGAAAAAACAATCATCTGATTATCTATAGGATTATTCTGACCATCCAATAATGTGATTCTAATCTCGGTTGTTTTGTACTGGGGATCTGGAGGTATACTCCACCAATCTACATGAAGCGGTACTGCGGAGATATCTATTGTTGGAAATTGGATTGGAAGAACAAAATCACTTTCAAATACCTGTCCCATCCCAGTTTCTAAATTCACAGTAATTGTGTCATTTGTATGGGAACCATCATAAGTTAATTTTGTATAGGCGGTTCCGGGAATGCTATGTCCTCCTGCATTCTCATTGCCCACGTAGACATAATTCTGGATAAAAATTCCAGTTGGATTATCTGGTAATGTGAAGAATATAGCTGTTCCATCATAAATAGGACTCCCTTGATCATCAAGTAGTAATGCAGATAATTCAACTTCCCATGAACCATTTCCTAAATTAACACCGGAATTAATTCCTCCTATTTGGAAAAATGCATCTTCAGCAATACCGGATTGAATAAAAATATTAGATTTTACGACTGATATTTCTTCATTATTCGCATTATATACATATACTTTAATTCCAACAATACCTGCTATAATTCCGGGATTCAAAGAGACTGAAGTATGACCATTATATGATTGAACACAAAGCGAATCATCTGTTCCAAATAGTGTGTTGTTTATACTAAAATCCTCAGGTGCATTGATGATCTTAAACCAAACTGTGTAATCTCTTTCAACTAAATTCCAGTTTATATCGTAAAGATCAATCAGTAGATTAATTGAATGGAAATTATTATACGTTTCAACTACTTCTCCGGAGATAAATGCAACGTCTTCATAGAAAAATTCTAAACTAGATTCAACAACATCTGAATACTTATCATTAATATAGGCTGAAACACGATAAGAGTAATTATTGATATAAACTAAATTAGAATCTATTAGTATTGTAGCATTTTCCGATAAAATTTTATAGTTTTCTTCCCATTCATTATCACCGATCTTTCTATCTATTCTGTAACCATCTTCTCCTGAACTATTATCTGACCATGTTAATTGGATATGTTCAAGACTGATCTGCTCTAAAGTTAAATTAGATGGAGCTTCTAAACTTGTTTCTGGTGATGTTGAAAACTGCTGACATGCAAATGTAAACAAAACAACAACTAATACTAACCAATTTTTTGCTTTCATGATCCTCACCTCCGCAAAATTGCGGAAGTATATTTCAACTTCCGCATTACTATTTTAATTCAAACCAGCTAAAAGTTCCTTAGTTTTGTTAACTTTCGTTTCAATTTCAGAGAACTTTTCCTTCTCTTTTTTTACTATTTCATCAGGTGCATTTGCAATAAATTTTGTATTATTCAATTTACCTGAAATAGTTTTCAATTCCTTTTCTAGTTTTAAAAGCTGTTTTGAGAACTTCTCTCTTTCTCCATCCAGATCAATTAATCCTTCAAGAGGAAGATAAACTTCCATGTTTTGCACAACTGCAGCAATAGATGAAGCTGGTTTTTTTAAATCTACATCAGCTTTCATAGACGTTACTTTTGCTAATTTCAAAAAGTAATTCTCATATAATTTCAAAAGCTCAATATGCTCATCAGTAGCAACTTTAATAAAGATTTCAATCTCTACTTTTGGTGCAAGATTAACCTGTTTACGCAGAGTTCTAATTACTGTTATTGTCTCCTGAATTAATGTCATGTCTTTATCGATCTTTTCATCAATAAAATTATTATCCACTTTTGGGAATTCAGCGATTACAAGTGATTCTTCAGGCATTGGGAAGTATTCCTTAATTCCATGCCAGATCTCTTCAGTGATAAATGGCATAATGGGCTGCAATAAT
>CAXCCM010000173.1:0-3746 GCA_963981005.1 uncultured bacterium
GTTCGATACTGAATAGTTGTGTAAGAGGATCGAAAATAATAGAATGCCTGAATTCCTCTTCATGAATTACCGATCCAGAATAATGAATATTTACATTGAAAAAGATATCTATGATCTGTCCGGACTTGAAAATCTCCTCAAAATCGTTTTCAAAAGCATTTTCCAATTTACATTCAAAAAACATTCTGTCATCTAAAAAGGAGGTCCTATACGTTGCAAAACTTGCATCATTGCCCTGATAAGAAGATAATAGCAGCATCGAAAATGCAGCTAATCCGCTAATTACTTTTTCGGCAAGTATCTGAAACATTATTTTCCTCCCATAAAAAAAGAGTCTCTAACTAAAAAGACTGTTAGAGACTCTTCACAATTTGTCAATAATTAAAATCCGAACCAAGGTCCTATAGAAATAGTATATCCCTGATAAGGTGTTTCTGGTGAGTTGGCAATTTCAAAATTGTCTTCACAAGAAATTGCATCCCATCCGTTTGTGTAGGAATGTGAAAGCATGAATCCGCCTTCAGCACGAATACTGAGCCAATCTATAAGCCTGTACATTACTGTAGCTTTAGGTTGGAACATAATGTAATTCTTTTCAAGCTCAAGTGAATTGTTCGAAGAAGAATCCATATCATCATTTAAGCTTAGCCAATCATAATCTCCATCTGTTTGAGAGATCTGGATATTGTGTCCACCCCAACCGAGCATGAATCCTAAAGAAGCTACCATACTTTTTGTGATTGCAAAGCGTTTATCAAGTGTAACACCACCATAAGCGTTTGAATAAAGCATTCTTCTAGTAACAGATGTTCCTTCTTCTGTTGTATAACCTTTTTTCTTATCGATTGAGTAGCCAGCACCCATACCACCGATGAACCAGCCTTTTCCCATATTGCCGTTACCACCGCCACCTTGCATGAGAATCCCTTCTTCATTTAAGCCACTAAACCCATAAGCTTCTAAAACGTGATTGATATCTTCAAATTCATTATCATCTACAAACCATACCGGAAGCCATCCACCGCCACCATAACCAACAGACAATTTCTTCTTCTTTTTGAGTCCATTTTTAGTTATGATCACATCGGTATCTTTCGATTCTAGTGTAGCCATTGTAAGGTCAGCAACAAAGATCTCTTCATCTCTATAGATCTTTACCTTAACCACATCACCAATGTTTTTACCTCTTATTAATTTAATAAGATTACTTTCGAATTTTGCTTGTCTACCATCGAATTCCATAATGATGTCACCCTTTGTGATACCAGCTTTTTGAGCAGGCCCGTCATGGGTTACACCAGTTACATAAACACCATAACAATATGGATAATGCATTTTGTAAGCATCTTCAAAATCCATGTCAGATAGGAATATACCCATTTTAGGTGCATCTTCTGTTGTTCTACCCACAAGAATGTTGATGTTCATTTCATCAAGCGCTTCCTCAACTTCCAGCAAAGCCTCTTCTACTTCTAATTCGATTTGCTCAACATATACTTCCTCTACAACTTGTGCAAACAAGTTAATTGAACTAAGGAACAAAACTACTACTACTACTAATAAGATCTTTTTCATGATTCCCTCCATTTTATTTTTTTTCGATCTATTAAAATCATTAATTTAAATTTTCACATCTATTTTGCTTTTCATAAATGCAAGTAGTGTACCAATAAAAAAGAGATACGTTAAAATGGTATAAAATAGTAGATTAACAACTATGTATGTGATTTTAAGAGAATAAAAAGTAATATAATTGATAAAAATGATGGGTTAATGTTATCAAATTGATAAAAATTATGGAGATAAAAATAAATTAGATTATAAATAATAATTATTTTATTTCAATTCTTCTTCCGCATTTATTACATACAAAAGAAGGTTTGTTAAATGCGGGTGAGAGTTGTTTGGGGCTCCCACAAGGGCAGCTAAATGTTTCCCACCCTTTACCGATTCGGTTATACATAAATGTATTATTTGCTGTTTTACTCTTCATTTTAATCTCGTCAGCTTTCTCATTTCCTACAATCATGCCGGATATTGCAGCTAATTCAGCAATTGGAACATGATTTTCTCTTCCACACCGTGGACAATTGAATTTATCTTTTTTAAAATTTGGAGGAAGCTTAATTTTTAGACCACAAGTACAGGCTAGGAACATATAATCATTTACTGCTCTCATTAGATCACCAAGATCGCGAGTACTTTTAATAGTGGATTTAACCTGAGAAGAGGTAGAAGTTGCAATATTAGAAGTACGAATATTGATCTTCTTTTTGTCACGAATACCAGATGTTGGAATAATATTCTGCTTTCCTTTAACAGAAGTAAAAGCATTCTGATAATCTATAAAATTTGCACCATGAGAAATCTTCCGGAGAATTTTGATCCTTTCATCCATGGGTGGATGAGTACTTGATATGTTAGATAATCTCATTCCTTTTGGTTTTAGTGGATTAGCAATATACAGAGCAGCAGTGGCCTTACTGGCAGTTTTCATTTCAAAACTACTTAAAGAAATTTTTTCTAGAGCAGAAGCCAAACCTTCGGGATATCTTGTAAGTCTTACAGCAGAAGCATCTGCAAGATATTCACGTTTTCTGGAAATTGCAAAGTATAATAAACGTGCCATTAAGGGAGCGAGAATAGCCATTACAATTGCCGCAACTATCAAGATCATTTGAATCTGACCACTTCCTTTAGAGCTTTTGCTTTTAAATCTGTTTCTACCACCACCATACCACATACTTCGCAGAAAAGCATGAGAAAGGAAAACGATACTTCCGAGTAGAACACCAGAAAAAGTCATGAACAGAACATCTCTGTTTAGAATATGTGACATCTCGTGAGCAATAACACCTTGGAGCTCATCTCTATTTAATCGTTCGAGAAGTCCAGCTGTGACAGCGATCGCACAATTCTCCGGTTTCTTTCCAACAGCAAAAGCATTTGGTGCTTCTTCTGGGATAATATAAATATCAGGCATTGTCGGAAGATTTGCAGCAAGCTTCATCTCTTCTACAACATTAAAAAGTTTAGGGTGAACATTATAAGAAACTTTTTTTGCTTTGCTCATCATCAGAATTATTGAGTCACCTCTAAAATAACTGAGCATAGACATCAAAATCCAAATTCCAAAGGCAATAAATAATCCGATGAATCCACCGTCTTCACCAGCATAGGCTCCGCCAATGAAAAAACCTAAAACAAGCAGACAAATTCCCATTATGAAAAAAAGGAATAAAGAATTACGTTTATTAGCTTGAATTAATTCCCACATTCTTCTAAGAGAAATCCACCTTTGGAACAGCTCTTTCTACTTCATTTTCGATTTCGAAGAATTCATTTTCTTTAAAATTGTACATTCCAGCTATTACATTTGATGGAAACATTTGGATTTTGTTATTGAAGAATAACACTTGATCATTATAGCTTTGACGAGCAAAAGCAATCTTATTTTCTGTGGAGGTAAGCTCTTCTTGAACAGCAAGGAAATTTGTATTTGCTTTTAGATCAGGATAATTTTCTACAACTAAAAAGAATTTACTCATTGCTCCATTCAGTTCACCTTCTGCTTTAGCTTTATCACCTACAGAACCTGCACCCATTGCCTTGCTTCGGGCTTCCGTGATCCCTTTGAGTGTATCTTGTTCATGTTTCATATATCCCTTTGCTGTTTCTACAAGATTTGGAATCAGGTCATGTCTTCTTTTAAGCTGAACGTCAATTTGGGACCATGCATTTTTAAC
>CAXCCM010000174.1:0-3728 GCA_963981005.1 uncultured bacterium
GAGATCTATTCTAAATATGAGATACCTATTGTTTATTTAACGGCAAATGCAGATTCGGATACCTTAAATAGAGCAAAACATTCAATATTCTATGGTTATTTGGTAAAGCCTATTAGTGAGGTAAATTTAAACGCAACCCTGCAATTAGCATTTCATAAATATGAAGCTGACAAATTGTTAAAAGCAAGTCAAGAAAGTTTTCACAATATTGTAGAAAAAAATGCTACCGGAATTATTATAACCGATACAGATGGAGTAGTTCAATATATCAATCCAGCTGTAGAGCAAATTTTCAATGGTAAAACAAAATCTATTATTGGTAAACAATTTAGCTCTATTATATCAACCGGAATAACAGATATTGATATAACAAGAAAAGATGGGGAAATTGGTATTGCCGAAATGTATACAACAGAATCGGAATGGGAAGGTGAATTTGCGCATCTAACCATGATAAATGATGTTACGGAGCGGAGAAATAAGGAGAGAGAACTTATACATTTATCTGTAACAGATCATCTCACAAATTTATTGAATCGTAGGGGAATGATTAAAAAAATAGAGGATGAAAAAAGAAGGTCAGATAGAGCAGTAAATCCTTTTACGCTCATTCTTTGCGATATAGATAAATTTAAAACCATAAATGATACTTACGGGCATATAATGGGTGATATAGTATTGAAGGGAATCTCTAAGATATTATTAAGATCAATACGGAAAATTGATTCAGCAGCACGTTGGGGTGGAGATGAATTCTTATTATTACTTCCTGAAACTGACCAAAAAGGTGGATTAATAGTAGCTGAGAAAATAAAAAATATGCTTGATAACACAAGTATATTGGTTGTAAATAACGAAAAGATCCCAGTTACATTAACTTTTGGAGTTGGAACCTTAAATAAGAATTCAAATATAAATGAGAGTATTTCGAAAATTGATAATGCATTGTATCAAGGTAAAACTAATGGCAGGAATTGTACTGTTACAATTAATGATCTAAGTAAATGATCTTAAAAGTTTAACAAAATCACCTCTACCCTATTACTGAAACAAACCAATTAGCAGATTATTACATATTAAGAAGCAAAACTATATCTTACCTTTAGCTTTCAATTTTGCATAAATTTTCGGATGTTCTTTTTCTAAACAACTCGGACAAATTGAATGCGAGAAATCCACATCAGATCTTGCAGCAATATAATGTTCAACATCGGTCCAGAAACCTTTATCATCTCTAACTTTCTTACAACTTGCACAAATTGGGATCAAGCCTTTAAGCGTTTCAACTTCGTCTAATGCTTTTTTTAGATCTGTAACTGTATTCTCAAGCTTTTTCTTTTGCGCATATAATTCCAAAAAAATTGTAACTTTTCCTAGGAGTATCTCGGGGATGATAGGTTTTGTTATAAAATCAACAGCTCCCGATTCAACACCTTTTATTTTATAAAAATCATCAGAATATATTGCTGAAACGAAAATAACAGGAACATATTTTGTTTTCTCTACGTGCCTCATTAGTTTAACTGTCTCAAAACCGTCCATATCTGGCATTTGAACATCGATAAGCACAAGAGCGAATTCATGCTCCAAAGAATATTGAAGCGCTTCATTCCCTGAATTTGCACGGATGATGTCTGCATTGATATCTGAAAGTAATGTTTCTAGAGCAACAAGATTTTCTATTCTATCATCTACTATTAATATTTTTGGTTTATTCATATGTACCTCCATAATTACTTGTACATCCAAACACGCATTAGAGAAAGGAGTCTTTCAACATTTAAAGGTTTTGTAAGATAATCATTTGCTCCAGATTCAATACACTTTTCTTTATCACCTTTCATTGCTTTAGCAGTAAGTGCAATTATTGGGATATCTTTTATATTTGCATCTTTACGAATATGTCCCATTGTTTCATAACCGTCCATAATTGGCATCATTATATCCATTAAGATCATATCAAACTTTGGATCTTCTTTTAGAATATCAAGTGCTTTTTGCCCATTTGCAGCAGATGTTATAAGCATCTCTTTCTCTTCCAATGCGGCAGAAACAGCAAAAACATTTCTCATGTCATCATCAACTACAAGTATTTTTTTATCTATGAACAGAGAATCTGTATCATGCAATTTAGATATTATCTTTTGCTTATCCTCAGGCATTTCACTAACAACTTGGTGAAGGAATAGAGCAGTTTCATCAATAAGTCGTTCTTCCGATTTAACACCCTTAATTATAATTGACTTAGCATATTTCCTAAGTTCAAATTCTTCTTCTTTAGAAATTTCTGTTCCTGTATACACAATTACAGGTGGGATACTTTTAACTTTTTTATCATTTTTAAGTATCTTAAGCAGATCAAATCCGGTTATATCTGGTAATGAAAGATCTAAGATCATACAATCGTACTCAGTAGAATGCAGTTTTTCAATTACCGATTTTCCATCTTTAGCATCATCAATTGTAACATTCTCATCTTCCAATAATTGTATTACAGATTTTCTAAGGATTTCGTTATCTTCAACAATAAGCATATTTTTATTTTTCTTATCTCTAAAATCATCAATTCTTTCAAAAGCACTTCCAAGTTGTTCATTGTTAACTGGTTTAGTTAGGAAGCCTACTGCGCCTTTTTGGAAAGCATCAATAGTTTTATCTAAAGCACTCATAATGTGAACCGGAATGTGTCTGATGTCATTATTTGCCTTTAAGATCTCAAGTACTTCCCACCCATCAATACCTGGTAAACCAATATCTAGAATTATCCCATCAGGAATAAACTCTGATGCTAATTTCAAACCAGATTCTCCATCAGATGCATGCAAATATTTAAAATTTCTTTCCTCACAAACGGTTTTAAGAGTTTTTGCAAAATTTAGATCATCCTCAATAACTAGAATCGTCTTATCTCCTTTCTTAATGGATTTTCTATCATCCGCAATTGATTGAGCGGCTTTTGTTTTTTCTTTTTTCTGCATTTTCAATTTTTCTGTTGGATGTTTTCTTCTATCTGTACTTTTTCTTCTTTCAGGAATCTCATCAGGATTTATTTTACTTTCTGTAACTTCAGGAAGGTAGCATGTGAAAGTAGAGCCTTTTCCCTCTTCACTTTTCAGTTGCAACTCACCACCAAGCAGTTTAGATAACTCTTTTGAGATTGAAAGCCCAAGTCCGGTACCTCCAAATTTTCTGGATGTTGTACCATCAGCTTGCTGGAAAGCCTCAAAAATTGCTGCTTGTTTTTCTTCTTGAATTCCTATGCCTGTGTCTATAACTGAAATTGCAACTGTTTTATCTGGTTGTAACTTGCTAATTGAAAAATCAATTTTATCATCAGGACGGTGGAAGGCAATAGTAATGCTACCATCGGCTGTAAATTTTAATGCATTTGAGATTAGATTCTTAATTATCTGTTCAACTCTTTGTCTATCAGTTTGAATTATTTCCGGGATATCATCCTCAATTTTGAATAATAGTTCTAATCCTTTTTTCTGTGTTTGATGTATGAAGTTCCTATTTATATTTGCTTTAATATCTTCAATCTCAACAGATTCAATATTTGTTGTCATTTTTCCTGCTTCAACTTTAGAGAGATCTAAGATTTCGTTTATTAAGTTAAGAAGGTCATTGCCACTATTGTAAATAATCTCAGCAGATTCAACTTGTTTTGTATCTAAATTTTCTTTTTTGTTATCTGCAAGATTTTTTGATAGAATGAGCAAACTATT
>CAXCCM010000175.1:0-3712 GCA_963981005.1 uncultured bacterium
CATTTATATTTATGGAATTTTCAAAGTTGTCTGTTGTTCCTCTATATACATTCCAGTAGGCATTATTCTCTTCTGTTTGGGTTGTCCAATAAAGTGTTGGAGTTCCGCCTTCATAAAGTGCGTAGAAAGACGATAAGTTTACGGGGAGTGGTGCATCTCCATCTCCAGCTGTCCACCAACTAAAACTATTTATTCCGGTTAATGTAAGTGTATTATCGCTTGGAAGAGCAACACTCTGTGCAACCCAATCATTTCCATCAGTCGATTTGAAAAGATCAAGATCATCTTCTGTTACTCCATTCAATTCGGAATCTAGATAGTTAAAAACAAGGGTTACATTAGTTGGAGCAAATTCTGTAGTAATATGATAATATCTGTTTATACCTTGTGAACCTTGAGCTTCGTGTCCACGAATAATTGTCGTTTCTCCAAGATCCCCATTCTCTGTAATTTCAGCTCCTAAACCGGCAACATCTTCATCAATATTATTTAAATCTCTGGTTGTTTGGATCGTGCCTGTTGTTCCATAAAGATTACCACCTGACTCAATTAAACTTGCAGATGAATTAAGTGTAATAGCTTGTCCGTTCAAATCAAGATCACTTTCAATTATCAATTGATCGGTTATTGTTAACGCAGATGAAAGTGTAAAATCATCATCTACAATTAGATTAGCTAGAGTTGGATTTCCAGATAAAGATGGTGATGTTCCTCCAGGGTAATCATAAATACCTACATTTTCTGAAGAAGACGGTACACTTCCACGACTCCAATTAGATGCTGTTGACCAACTTGAATCATCTGTATCTATCCAAGTATTAAAAGCTGAAGAAGCAACCCATGTAGCACCATAATTAGTTCCATTATTATCATACTCAGGATAACACGGTACTGATGTTCCACTTGTATTATCCAAATTATAATATGCAACTAAATTAGATTCATCACCTATAAGATTCTTGTACATGTTTTCGCGAATTTCTGATGTACTTCGTTGAGAATTCCAAATGCGAACTTCATCTACCAGACCATTAACCTGGAAATAATTGTAATCCCATGGAGCAGCACCAATTCTAAATTGATAAGTAGCATTACTAACATCTATTGCTGCGTCTGCTACATCTGTTTTTGAGTAGACAACTTCACCATTCACATATCCGTAACAAGTGCCGTTAGCTCCTCCATTCCCTTTTGAAAATGTAACTGCAAGATGCGTCCATTTATTTGATGGTACATCTCCTGCTGAAAAATCGATTGTATTGCCATTTGCATTTATCTGAGAATATTGCTTACCATTTCCTACACCTATCATATAATAATTACCGTAAGGATCCCAGTTATCAAATTTTCCCAATATTTTTTGATTTGTTGCTGAATTATCCAGCTTTACCCATGCCTCCATGGTGAAATTGTTGAACTGAGTTAATGAAGCATCATTACCGCATAACACAAAATCATTCCCATCAAAATCCAAACAGTTCTTTGGTCCGAAAAAAGCAGAAGAGGTAGTCCATTCATCTCCAGTCATGTTGGTTAGAGTTCCATCATAAGCTACAGCGCCTTCCAAATTGTCAGTAGTTATTCCGCTTGTTGCATTTAAATTGTAATAAGCAAGAAGACCTGTTTCATTTCCAACTACACCTCTATACATATCATCCCTAACCTCTGATATTGAACGTGCTGTGTTAGCCCATACTTTAACTTCATCTACAAGACCATCAAGGTAGGCAGTATCACCACTGCCACCTATACGAAATGTGCTGTTGGAATAATTAAATATTGATAAATAATTAGTAGAGACATCTACAACCCCATTTATAAATATGTGTCTATAATCATAACCGGCACCACCTTGGTTTTGATAATTTACTATGGCAACATGATACCAAACACCTGTTTCTATCACTGTGTTTGATGTAGGAACATTCCAGCCATATTGTGTCCCCATAACAAACTCAAGTCTATTTGATGATCCATTTATTCGAAGATGAGCTGCATTTACAGTCTCGATTACATTACCAAAAATAAAAGCATAATTACCGGCACCTGGTAAAGTGTTTACCTTAAACCAGCCTTCAATAGCAAAAGATTGGTTGGATAAATTCATGTTTCCACAAGTTACATAATCATCCGTTCCGTCAAAATCGAGAGCATTGTTTTGGGCTGATAAAACCACTATAAATATAAGTAACATATAAACCAAATTTGCTTTTTTCATTTTTCCACCATTGACTAATTATCTTCCTAAAATCTCTTTCATCCTTAACTTCGTTCTCATTTCATTCTTACGATGTCAAGTTCGAGAATTACTACTTAACCAATAACATTTTCTTTTGATATTCTTGTGTTTCTGTTATTAATTTATAGAAGTAAATTCCGCTTGATACTTGCTTACCACTAGCATCTTTTCCATTCCAAATTGCAGAATTAATTTGATCTGTATAAACAGGATCATTGAAAATTGTTTTAACTTTCTTACCTTTGGCATTATAAATTATGAGTTCTACATTGCTATCTTCGGCTAAGGTAAAGCTTATTGATGTACTCGGGTTAAACGGATTTGGATAGTTTTGATTTAGACCATAACTCTCTGGTGTAATTGGTGTATCTTCAAATGGAATTGAAAGTATTATAGGATCGTGTAATTCTGTTTCTCCATCGGTTGATACATCTTCTATCCAATACCAGTAAGTTGCGTTTTGTACAACAGGAGCAATATCAACATAAACGTAATCGTTAGCACTATTTGTTGTTCCATTACCTGGAACTGGACTATTTGCATTTATATTTATGGAATTTTCAAAGTTGTCTGTTGTTCCTCTATATACATTCCAATATGCATTATTCTCCTCTGTTTGAGTTGTCCAATAAAGTGTTGGAGTTCCAACTGTATAAAGTGCGTAGAAAGATGAGAGGTTTACGGGTAATGTAATGTCACCACCACCTGTAACCGAGAGATCAACCAGTGCACTTGGAGACCAGCTTGTTAAAGACGCACCATTATTTACCGTAATTACACCAGTATCATCACCAGTATTGATAATATAAGATTTGTCATCATCCGCAGAAGTCAGAATCATATGAGAACCGGAATAAATTTTTATATAGCTATCTCCAGCATACAGAAATGCTGTGATAATGCAAAAAAGCATTACCAGTTTAATTATTCTTTTCATGTTTACCTCTTTGCAATTTGTTGAACCAATAATTTAATTGCTTGTAATTCAGCTTTTAATTTATCTATCTCATTTTGCAGATCTTCAATAGTTTTCTGTAGTTTCTGATTGTCTCTAGAACCGGGTGATGTCCATACACCAGCATTAGTGCCATCGCTTGTCCAAACTTGCCCACTTTGTCCTGAATCGGTTATCATGTAGGGACCACTTGAGAGTTTATCATTTGTAATACTACCTGCCAATTTATTATTTGTAATACCACCTGCCAATTTATCATTTGAAATTGAGCCTGCTAATTGGTCATTGTATATTCCTCCTGCTAATTTATCAGAGGAAATTGAACCGTCTAACATGTCGTTTGTAACTTTATAGTAGCCAATAGTTGTTGTACCAACTTCGTTTATTGTTACATCGCCGCTCACTGTCCGTCCTGTTGCAATACCAGAACTATTACCTATATATATTTGACCTTGGTTTAGGCTTAATTGAGCGGTGGAAAGCAGAGTCCATGTAGGACTTGCAGGTGTTCCGCTATT
>CAXCCM010000176.1:0-3698 GCA_963981005.1 uncultured bacterium
GATTAATTTACCAGGGAACTAATGGTTATAATTATCGTCGTTCCATTGCTGTAGATAATACAAAAGTGAGCGGTTCAACAAGTTTAGCTAACTTTCCTTTTTTATTGGGAGAGTCGAATGATTATTTTAAAACAATTACTCATGGCGGAAATATAGAAAATGATAATGGATATGATATTCTTTTTGCTTCAGATATAAATGGTAATCATGTATTACCATATGAGATAGAAAAATATTCTTCAACTACTGGAGAGTTGATAGCTTGGGTAAAAATACCAGAATTAAAGACAGGCGAAAATACTGTGATTCATGTATTTTATGGTAATCCGGACATTGCTTCTTCTCAAGAAAGAATAACTGAAGTTTGGGATAGTAATTATCAAATGGTGCAACATATGAATGAAGATCCAAGTGGTGATGCTCCGCAAATTATCGATAGCACAGATAATGATCATGATGGTACTGCTGTCGGTACTTTTAGTTCTGGAGATTTAGTTGACGGACAGATTGGCTATACGATTAATTTTAATGGCTCAGCTGCCAAATTTGATTTCGTCAGTAATAATCCAATAGGTACAGCAGAGAATGGTTTTACCCTTTCAGCTTGGGTGAGTCATGATGCAGTAGATTCTAGTCAACATGTCGTTTCATTTAATAATATTCAATTACGGCCAACACTTTGTTATGTGCGCGAGGATATGGACCCAGATCCTGATGAATGGCGGTCTATTAACTATAGCACTGAAGATCCGGCAGATGACACTTGGTACTATTTGGTTTGTAACTTTGATAGTGATAATTTACGTGTTTATATCGCTGGTTCAGAAACAACTAATAGCCCAGAAACTCTGACTACAGGGGATATTTTGGATGCTTCCAATTTTGTAGTCGGTTATCTTCAAGGCTCGGAGTGGATGGATGGCAGGTTAGATGAAATTCGTATTTCAAATGCAGCAAGAAGCGCTGATTGGATTACAACAGAATATAATAATCAATTTAGCACTTCAACTTTTTATACTATTGGTGATGCTGTTAGTCCTTAAATAATTTTTTATGAAATTTTTAAAATATAAAAATCAAGCAGGATTTACCCAGCACCACTTTAAAAAATTTAAAAGTGGTGCGGGGTTTAGTTTAATAGAACTGATTGTTGCTATTGCTATTTTTGCAATTTTAGCAAGCGGTGTTCTTTATGTAGTGACAAGTTCATACACAAATTTTTATGGTGTAGGCGATAAACAATCAATTGCCGAATTTGCTCAAGAAGGCTTAGAAGCTGTTCGATCTATTAGAGAAAATTCTTGGCAATACATGGAAGATAATGTTGGTTCAAATTTAGGCATTGCTAAAGATGCTAATGAAATATGGGAATTTTCTGGTAGTGAAAATACTCTAGGTGATTTAACTAGGGTTATCACACTTAGCGTAGTATCGCGTGATACTGATGGCAATATTACAGAAGGAGCTGGCGCAGAAGATCCTTTGACTAAAAAAGTGACAGTCACAGTTTCTGGTTCAGGAATAAGTGATTATGTATTGAATAGCTATTTGACTTCATGGTCAAATCGGGTTTGGGAGCAGACAGATTGGTCCGGTGGTGTTGGTACTGAGTTTTGGTCTTATGAAAACAAAGCTTATACAACATCTAGTGTAGATGGTACTTCTGTGATTGGTGATTTAACATTAGCTTATATTCCGGGATCTTTAGCCTGGCTCTGGCCTGATGATGTTGCTGATATAGCTTCAACTACTTTGGCTGTATATTCTTTCTCAGCATTAATTGATGATGATAATGATCAATTTTATCTTGGTGCTTATTCTTCTAATGCGTATCGTTATGATATTACAGATATTCGTACAAATGGCTTTGGTAGTCAAAGTTCTCTTGCCGTTGGATTTTATCAGTATGGCTCAGGATTAAATTCGGTTTATCCACATTATTATGTTGGTGGTACTGAGGGCCAAATAAAGACAGTTAGCACTAGTACTTTTGCAGTGCTTCAGAGTTATTCTACAACTAAAGGTGCAGGTACTATTTATGGTTTTGCTATTCAAGATGATGGCACTCATATGTATGCTGTGGGTAGTCTTGGAAGTGTTTGGAGCTTGGCTATTGCGGCAGATGGCACATTGACTTGTCAGAATTGTAAATCTGGCATTCCTCAGTCAATGGCTAAGACTTCTAATGTTAATGCAGTTTGGCTGGATGATAGTGAAGATGCATTATATATTGTTAGTGATGATTCTACTTATGCGTTGAGTAGAATAGATGTTTCTAGTAAGACTGCTTTAACGACAGATTATAGCTATGCTAATAGTTATGATATGACAGATATTAAGTACATTGGCACCAATGGAGATGGTGATAATCGTTTTATTATTATTTCAGATACTGGCGCTGATGAATTTCAGATTATAGATGATGATATTAGCGAGTCAGAGTTTGTCAAGGTAGCCGGAGCTGATCTTAGTGCTGAGAGTACGGGGACTATTTATCCTAAAGATGTTGCTTATACCGGTAATGATGAGGCTATTGTAATGGCCTATGTTTCTGTCATTGCTCCTAGAATAACCATGTTTACGATTTCTGGAGTGACCACAGGCGCTAGTCCATCATTATCCATTGATCTTGCTGATCATGAGACTTATGGTACTTATTCTATTTATTATCATCCGATGGCTTATAGCGCTAAACAATATGGAGCAATTCTTGGTGGTATTACTTTTGATGATTCTGCTACCCGTTTTTCAGCCTTCGTTGATCAAGAAGAAATAGCTTCTCCAGGAGTTTATGCAGCATCTGGTAGTTTGGTTTCTTCAAAGTTAGATATCGGGTCAACAGATCAAGAATTACATAGTGTGACTATTTCGCAAGATATTCCATCTGGTTGTGATATTGATATTACATTGGAAGCGGATGATGATATAAATTTTGGTTCAGCTACTAGTCAAGCTTTTAGTAGCACCACTAGTGTTTTTACAGAAGAAGTAAATACTGACATGCAAGGAGAGCGTTGGTTGCGTTATACAGTAGATATGGATGCTTGTGATAGTAATGCAGATACGCCTACACTTTATTCATTTAAATTAAATTATCGTTGATGATAAATTTATATAAAAAGTTAACTCTCTTTAAGTATTATTTTGTCAATAATAAAAGTAATGCGGGCTTTAGTTTGGTAGAAGTTATTTTATATTTAGCTATTGTTGGTATTTTATTAGTAGCGGTAATTAATTTTAGTTTAATTTTAGGCGGAACAACTAGTAAACTGACGGCTAATCTAAATGTTTCTCAAGGTAGAAGATTATCTTTGAGCATGATCGATTATTTATCTCGTAATTCTGACGGTTTACTTAAAGATGTAGATGCTCATTGCATGACCAGTACTACTTTGGCTTTATATTTTTCCGATGATACTTATTTACCAGGCACTTGTGTGGAAAATGGTGGCGGTATAAAAATTACTACTGATAGTGGTCGGATTAAAATGACTTGTTACCCAAATATTACCAATAATGGTCAGTACGAGGCTTGTTCTGCTACGGCTGGTAATATTTATTATTTAAGCTCACCAGAAATAAATGTGGCAAGTAGTGGTCTAATATTTTCTACTTCCACAGCTAGTTCTACTTTTAGTAGTTTTATGAATGTCACCACGGTACTAAGCATGACTAATCTAGCTAATAGTCAGATAGAA
>CAXCCM010000177.1:0-3661 GCA_963981005.1 uncultured bacterium
GGGTGGTGGTCAGCTGGATTTATTTCTAGAGCTTCACAATCACTAAAAAATGCTTTTGTATATTTTTCAGCAATTTTTGAAACAGGAATATCTTCTTCTATAGATCTATTGATCAATTTATCATCAATGTCTGTAATATTTCGCACAAGAGTTACGTCATTTCCAATATACTCAAAGAAGTTTTTTACTACATCGAAGAAAATAAGAGGTCGGGCATTTCCAATATGAAAATAATTATATACGGTTGGGCCACATACATACATTCTTACCTTACCCTTCTCTACGGGTACAAATTCTTCTTTTGTATTTGATAATGTATTATAAATTTTCATTCCAAACTCCGTTCAATCAACATCTTGAGATATGTTATTTTCTAAAACAGTTACTACACTGCTTCCATAATTTTTGCTATACGTTGCTATGTCTTTCCATGCATCTTGTAATTTCTCTCGTGGAGAATGCTCGATGACGATATGCCCATTTTCAGTAAGAAGCTCGTTGCTAATTATCCTCTCGATTGTACTATTTACTAAGTCTTTATTATAAGGTGGATCCATAAAGATCAGGTCAAATTTTTTCTCACAACTATTTAGGAACGCATTTACTTTTTTTCTATGAATTTTACAATCGGAAGTACATTTTAGCTTCTCAATATTGCGCTTCATTGTCTTTATAGATTTATCTGAGAAATCTACAAAGTCTACAAAAACAGCACCTCTGCTTAGAGTTTCAAAACCCAAAGATCCGCTTCCAGCATAAAGATCGAGGATGTTCTTCTCTGAACAAGATGAGATAACAGAGAAGATAACTTCTTTAATGTAATCAGTAGTAGGACGTGCAGTTTTACCGGGAACAGCAAACAGATTTGCTTTCTTGAACTTTCCTGTAATGATTCTCATTTTTTTACTTTACCAGAGAACTTAAACTTGAATTCCAATTGCTCAGGTTTAAGTTCATAATGTGGGCATCCAAGCAGATGCGTTTCTGCTGATTGCTTACATTTATGTGTGCATTTAATGCACAATTTATTAATGTTTTTAATCTCTTTCGACATTCTCTGAAACTTTTAGTAATTCAACTACATAATGTAAGTCAGATAGTTTTATCTCTGCAAGAGAGGCTTCGGGTCCTATGTTCTCTTTTAGAACACGATCTACAATGTCAGGTCTCATTTTAGAAAGATTTGTTAACAATTCTAAAATGTGATTATCAGTTTGAGGCTCTATGATTGTATCCATTTCATCAACAGGATCAATTTCAATTTCATTTTCAATTATGTCACTTTGTCCTTCAGCATTATTCTTCATGATATCTTCAATAGAAACAGCTTCTTCTGTTTTGGATTCTGGCTCAACTGTAACATCAGGCTCTTTTTGAATTTCCTCATCGATCTCAAGCGAAATGTCATCTTCTAATTGATCGTCGGTCTCTAGAGCTTCATCAATGTTAATTTCTTTGTCGTCATCAGTTTTCAACTCTGTCTCTGGGGTTTCTTCAATTTCAGGTGTTTCTAATTCGTTAATTTCTGGAACGATTTCAGCTTCTGGTTTCGGCTCATCTTCTTCATCTATAATCAATTCTTCAATATCATCAACTTTATTAACTGTGTTTTCTTGCTCAAAGATCTCTTTTTCTTCAGGTTCAATTTCAGGCTCTATTGGATCTTCAATTTCTAATGTCTCATTTTCTGTCTCAGGTTTTAATTCTTCATCAGGAGTGATATCCTCTTCTTCTATTGCAGTTAATTCTTCCGGATAGGTTTCATCATTTTTTAAGTCAGCTTGTGATTCCTTATATGCTTTATATTGCTCATGAGGTAAGATATGAAAAATTCTTTTCTCTTCTTCTGTAAAGATTTTATCAATGATCGTCGAATATTCCAAAGTATTTTCCCTAAATATTATATCTTTTAACTCATTGATCTTATTTTGCAACTCTTCCGTTGGGTTCTCTTTATTCAGATTTTTATAGATCACCAAAGCATCAATATACTGATCCTGATTTTCATATAATTCTGCTAAAGTAATTGTTGGTGTCGCCTTATCAGTCATAATCATTCTCCCAGAGTTATTTGCTCTTCAATTTTTTTCAACGTCTTCTCACCGATACCTTTGACTTGCAGAAGATCTTCCTTCTTCATAAATCTACCGATCTTCTCTCTTAAAGCAATAATCTTATCTGCTTTTGAAGGACCAATACCTGTGATTTTTGTCAATTCGTTTTTATCTGCAGTATTAATATTTATTTTTTTTGGAACGGAATTATCCTCTAGTTTTTTCAAGACTTTCTTAGCTGTCTGCACGTCAGTTGTAAGATCAACAAAATATTTCTCTATCTTATCATAAGTTTTCTTGCCAATACCTTTTATGTTCATCAAATCTGTTTTAGATAGGAAGCCATGTTGCTCTTTATACTGCAAGATATCTTCAGCTTTTTTGTCTCCGATTCCGGGTATTGTTATCAGCTCTTCTTTTGTAACATTTTGCAGGTCATACTTAATTTGGTAGTCTTGTTGGAAATTCAAGCTGTCAGCTGAATTTACCTCTTCTTCAGCAGTTAATCCGGTATACTTTAGTACCAATCCTGCAAAGGCAAAAAAAACTATGAACAGCAAAAGTTTCTGTTCATTTGGTGTTAATAAATTATTTAGCTTTTTCATTTTTCCTGATAGATTAAATTGACCATTGTCTGCCCAACAATACCTAAGGAGCGAGGGGAACATTTGTCAGGAGTATCTTCCAACGTATGCCAAACAGGATACTCAAAATCTATTACAACAATTGCATTTATGCCAATGGCAATTAGCGGATAATGATCATCATAGATTCGGTTTACAATTTTTGGTTTAAATTCATTGTACCCAAGTTGATCTGCAATCTCCCAAACTTCTTTTACCAGATTTGGTGAATTATGATACGAAAAATATTCCATATTAATACTAAGATCCGCATCTCCGATCATATCAATTATAATCGCTTTTTCCGGTTTAGGTTTTGTATAATTATCTGCAAAGTAAGAAGATCCTAAGCACCAAGATTCATTTGTACCATAAGAGCCCATATCTTCCAGATCAAAGAAGACCATGTCAATTCCAAACTGTTGTGGTTGCCGTGTAGAGACCATCTTTGCCAACTCAAGCAGGACAGCAACACCACTTGCTGCGTCATTTGCACCTAGTATTGGTGTATTATGAAGTGAAATGTCTTCCTCTTTGTCTGCCCATGGGCGTGTGTCGTAATGGGTTCCTAAGAGTATGCGTCGGCTCATTTGCGGGTAGAAACTGGCTAGTATGTTAACACCATCAATTTCTTCTTCATTTATAGTTACAGTAAAATTTTGTAATTCAATTTCTGCATTATATTTAGTTAATTCATCAATTATGAAATTTCTGCAAAGTTCAATCCCATCAGAACCGGGATATCTTACGCCAAGCTCACACTGTTTTTCTAAGTGTATAAATGCGTTATTTTCATCAAATACAGGATAATTCTCTGCACAAGAAGATATAACAAACATTAAAAAGATGAAAAAGATCAATTTGTTCATATTGCCTTCCTAAATTTATGCTTATACAAAAAAAAGGAGTGTATGAATCTGTCAATTTTGTTTTAGATTATAGTAATAATTAAGAACTTAAGATTATTATATTTGTACTGATCAA
>CAXCCM010000178.1:0-3597 GCA_963981005.1 uncultured bacterium
TCTTTCTTTGTCTAAGCAACTCAACAGTGTTATGATTTGCGGCATCACAAGCTATATGGAATCCTCCGATCCCCTTTATTCCAACGATCTTTCCATCTTTTAATGCAGCAATTGTATTATGTATTGGATCACCAGAAATGGGGGAAAGATCCTCATTTAAGAATTGAAGTTGAGGTCCGCATTCTGGGCAAGCAACAGGCTGTGCATGGAATCTTCTATTAAGAGGATCTTTATATTCTTCCAAACAAAAATTACATATCTTAAAATCTTTCATAGATGTTACGGGGCGGTCATAAGGAGTGTCTTCTATAATTGAATATCTGGGTCCACAATTTGTGCAATTAATAAATGCATATTTATATCTGGGATCTTTTGGATCATTAAATTCATCTAAGCAGTCTTTACATACAGCTAGGTCAGGGGAGATCAGTGTCGAGCCTTCAGAGCTTGAACTTGATCTAATTGTAAACGCTTTATATTTTGTATTTGGAAGTTCCTTAAATTGAAAACTGTTAATTTTAGCAGCAGGTGGGAGCTCATTCTTTATTCTATATATAAATGTATCAAGTGACGCACTTGTGCCCTCAGCTTCAATTAAAACTCCACTGGTTGAATTTAAAACGTAACCTGTTAGTTTCTGTTCAATTGCCAGCTTATAAATGAACGGGCGAAACCCCACCCCTTGAACTATTCCATTTATTTTTATTTGATACATTCTGCCATCCATAAATAAATATTGGAAGAATATCTTTTGAATATATTATTAGCGTCAAGGATTAATTCTGATTAAAATATAAAATTAAATTCATTGATATTAATTGCTTCTAAATATTTCATAATACAAGGTAAACAAAAGAGATACATAAATACAAATATGAGAATGATTATCAATAACAATGGACAAGAAAAATCTATTTGACAACCTATTCTCAATTAGATTTTTACCACTCTAAATTTAGCATTAAAAAAAATATAGAAAAGGAGGTTGATTGTGGATAATACACAATCCGGGAAGTCAGGATTTTCCAACAGTGATAATTGCACATGCGATTGTAAGAGCCTTGATAAAATTTTAGATAGTTATAATAATGACCCAGTAAGGTTAATGGACATTCTCATCGAAGTTCAAACACAGTGTGGTTGCGTTTCTGATGTGGCTGTAAAGACAATTGCAGAAGCTATTGGATACTCTAAAGTAGATGTTGAACAAACTCTATCTTTTTATCATTTTTTATCTCAAACTCCAACAGGTAAATATGCAGTATATTTAAACGATAGTGCAGTTGCCGAAATGATGGGAAGAGATGAAATAGCAAAGGCATTTGTAGAAGAAATTGGATGTGAGTTTGATTCAGTTTCTGAAGATGGGAAAATTGGTTTGTTTAGTACATCTTGTATTGGAATGAACGATCAGGAACCATCAGCCATTATTAACCAGCGAGTTTTCACTAAATTAACAAAAGAGAAAGTAGCAAAAATTGTTAAAGGAATGAAAAATGATCTTGAAGTAGAAGATCTCGTTGGAACGGACGTTATGTCTAATATCTTAAAACAGGGTCCAATTCTAACCAAAGATTCAAATCTTGGTGAAGCTATTAAAAAAGCTGTTACTATGAGTCCTGAAGATGTTATTGAAGAAATTAAGCAATCGAATCTTCGAGGACGTGGTGGTGCAGGTTTCCCAACTGCGATGAAATGGCGGTTTTGTAGAAATGCAGAAGGTGAGAAGCATTATGTGTTTTGTAATGCAGATGAAGGTGAACCTGGAACATTTAAAGATCGTGTAATTCTTACTGATCGTCCGCAACTTCTATTTGCAGGAATGACGATCGCAGGTTATGCAATTGGTTCTGATGAAGGAATTTTATATCTTCGTTATGAATATAAATATATGGAAGAGTACCTTGAAGGAGTTCTAACAAAATTAAGAGAAGAAGGATTATTAGGAAAAGATGTAGCTGGTGAAAAAGGCTTCAACTTTGATATCCGAATTCAATTTGGTGGTGGAGCTTATATTTGTGGTGAAGAATCTGCATTGTTAGAATCAGCAGAAGGGAAACGTGGAGAACCAAGAGACAGACCTCCATTCCCAGTAGTAAAAGGATATCTTCAGCAGCCTACATCTGTTAATAATGTAGAAACTTTATGTGCAGTTGCAAAAATTATGCATAAAGGTGCAAAATGGTATAGATCTCTTGGTACTTTAGAATCAACCGGTTCAAAACTTATCAGCGTTTCTGGTGATTGTGCAAAACCTGGTGTTTATGAAGTTGAATGGGGATTTACCGTTAATGATATTTTAGAATTAGTTGGTGCAAAGAATGTTCAGGCTGTTCAAGTTGGCGGACCTTCTGGAAATTGCATTGCTCCAAATGAATTTAATAGAAAACTAGCTTATGAAGATCTATCAACAGGTGGATCACTAATCGTGATTGGAGAAGAACGTGATCTTCTAAAAGACATCGTACTTAACTTCACTGAATTTTTCATTGAAGAGTCATGTGGATCATGCGTTCCATGTAGAGCGATGACAGTTCAATACAAAAATAAGCTGGAAAAAATTCTTAGAGGAAATGGTGTTGCAGAAGATATTGATCAAATGCTTTCTTGGGAGAATGTGATGATCTCAAATCGTTGTGGTCTTGGTCAAACAGCTGCAAATCCAATTTTAAGTACAATCAAGAATTTTAGAGAATTATACGAAGATAAACTAAATAAAGATACTGATTTTGTAAGTGAGTTCGATCTGGAAGTTGCAGTTCAGGAATCTTGCAAAACTGCCAATAGAGTTCCCAATTTAGGGGGTGAATAATGAGTAAAATATTAATTAATATCAATGGTAAAGATTATTCTGCAGAACCCGGTAAAATGGTTCTTGAAGTAGCAAAAGACAATGGGGTTTATATTCCTACTTTATGTCATCTTGAAGGGATTAAACCACAAGGTTCATGCCGTGTTTGTACATGTAAAATTGATGGTAGAAATATGACGGCCTGCACGACACCTGCTACTCATAGAATGGTTATAGAAACAAATACAGATGAATTAGAGAAAATAAGAGCAACAATTGTTGAATTGCTTTTTGCTGAAGGAAATCATTTTTGCCCGGCTTGTGAAAGAAGTGGAAGTTGTGAGCTTCAAGCTCTTGCTTACAGATACAAAATGATGGTTCCACAATTCCCATATATCTTTCCAGCAAAAGATGTAGATGCAAGAAATCCTAAGATTATGATAGATCATAATAGATGCATTCTTTGCAAACGTTGCATAAGAAGAAAATTAGAAAAAGATAATCCATCCTGGTTTGTATTTAAGAATCGCGGGGATAAAGTTCAGATTAATATAGATCATGAACTTACAGCTGATTTTGATGATGAACTGGCTCAAAAAGCTATGGACACATGTCCTGTTGGTGCTATCATCAGAAAAGAAAAAGGGTTTGATGTTCCAATAGGTAGTAGAAAATATGATAAGACACCAATTGGAAGCGATATAGAAAATAAAGGAGCGACATTATGAGTAAGCCAATTGTAGCAACAACTTCTCTTGCTGGATGTTTCGGATGTCATATGTCTTTATTGGATATCGATGAACGAA
>CAXCCM010000179.1:0-3583 GCA_963981005.1 uncultured bacterium
ATACACTGAGGCTTATAGACACAGGTGGTAATGGTTGGGGAGGTGCAGAAATGGATGTTTACATTAATGGAGAATTACTTTTAGAAGATATTACATGCTACAATGCTTTAAGTACACATCTTTTTAATGTTGATAATGGGGATGTTATTGAAACAGTTTATACTGCGGGTACAAATGAAGGTGAAAATCTGTATGAACTACTTGATTCTGAAATGAATATATTTTTTGCTGACGGGCCTAATCCTGGTCCAGGTTTAATTGATCAGACATTATTCAATTTACCTGAAACAGATACAACATATACTTATGTAGATTTGCATAAATTTATATTCCCACCAAATGGAGCAGCACCACCAAATGTTGATGGTTTTGAACTTCATGGTAGTAATGATCCTTGTGGATACCCTAACCCAGACATAGCATATTTCAATTCATTTCCAAACCATGGACCTAACTATACATATCCTAATGGTACAGATTATCCATGGTATAACCCGGTTTGGCCGGAGCCATTAAATGATATTGTCTATGAAAGAGGGGATCTTACCATTTTTGGAGCGATAGCTCAAAGAAGACGTGGATTTATCCATCGTTCAGGAACTGACCCGTATAACCACCCAAATAATGAATGGGAAATGGATGAATATCATTACAATGGAACTCATGGATCAACTGGATATGATAAAGATTATCATTATGACAAACGTTTGATGTATGTTCAACCACCGGATTTTCCACAAATTTATGAAGGT
The DNA here is from genome assembly GCA_963981005.1 of uncultured bacterium. Taxonomy (GTDB): domain Bacteria; phylum Cloacimonadota; class Cloacimonadia; order Cloacimonadales; family TCS61; genus Tenebribacter. The sequence continues at coordinate 753 of CAXCCM010000179.1, forward strand.
TGGGGAGAGACAACTCTAACGGCATTTGAGAAACAATCGTGGTTCTATAAAACTCCACCTGATAATTTTATAGAATCTACACAATAGAAAAAATAGATAGATAGATAAAAAAAATGACTAAAAATGTGAGGTTACATGGCTAAGACGAAAACAGTTAAATTCAAAGAGTCTATCGGATTGGACATAGGTAATCACAGCATCAAGATGGTACATCTAAAGAAAACACATCATGGATACAAACTACTAAATTGTGAAAGCCTATCAACAATTCCGGAAGGAATAGAACCAGTATTCTCAGATCTATCTCCCGACCGCTACGGTCCAATATTAGCTCAACTTATTAAAACGATGAAGCTGAAGCCAAAAAAAATTAAGCATCTCGTTTCTTCGATAGGTGGAGATAATACAAGTATAAAGCAGATTAAAACGATTTTCCTACCTGATGAGGAACTGGAATCTGCTTTGTTCTTTGAGGCTAAGAAGCACTTACCAATTAGCGGTGCAGAGATGAATCTGGATTACCAAGTTCTAAATGTAGAAGAGAAGACCAATAATATGAATATCTTACTTGCATCATCAACTAAAGCATTATTAACAGATCATTCTAATGCCTTATCAAGTGCTGGGTTAGCACCGGGTATTGTAGATCTGGAATCTTTAGCTGTAGCTAACAGCTATATTTTTAATAGTGAAGAAGAAGAAGGAGTATATGTTATTCTTAATGTTGGAGCGTTCAAAACCAATATGATTATATACAGCACTGCCTCAAAATTCTTTGCTCGTGATATCGCCTACGGTGGACACAATTTCACTAAAGATATTATGAAAAAACAAAAGATTTCTTATGAAGAAGCAGAGAGATATAAAATTGAGAATGGTTTAAAAGAGAGTGATACTAAGAAAGATAAAACTTCTATTATTGCTTTAGATATAACAGAAAAGAATACGGCAGAACTTATTGCTCAAGAAGTAAAAAGATCACTCCGATTCTATGTGAAAGAAGCAGGGAACAGTGATTTCAGAAAGATCTTGCTAGTTGGTGGAAGCGCTAACTTAAAGGGACTTCCAGAATTTATCACTGAGCAACTTCAAATTCCAGCTGAAGTATTTAATCCCTTCGTTAATCTGGAAGATTCAGACAGACCAGGAACAACAAATGATCCACAATTTGCTATTGCTCTAGGTTTGGCAATGAGACCGGAATAGAGGGGTGATAATGAAAACATTTTATTTTAAAATAAATCTTAATAAATTCGGTGAATTAAAACAAAAAGCTGAAGCAGAGAAGAGAACTTTTAAAATTTCTGCTATAAGTTACGCTGCTATATTTCTTATTGCAACTATTATTGCGATAATATTCAGCAGTAATTTAAGCAGCAAAATTAAGAACCGAAGTGCGCTTCTTAACAGTATCCGTGATGAGATAAAAACTTATAAAGTTAGTGGAGAGTTCCTCTCATCTAAAGATCTGGCAAGACTAAATAACATAAGCTCCGAAAGGATCTTTTGGACACAAAAGTTGGTAGCATTATCAGAAAAAACAACTGATAAAATAGCTATAACACATTTCTCTTTTAAGAGTAATAAGCTAAGTCTTTTTGGTATTACACGTCTTGATAGAGATCAAAAAGAGTTTGACTTGATCAATGATTTTATTGTAGAACTTAATAATAATGATCAGATTAGTTCAGACTTTCCAAAAATTCAATTTGTGAAATCCAGTAAAGATAAGGAAAAGGATGTAGATATTCTCCGTTTCCAGATCGATTGTATTTCTAAAAGTTACACTGGAAAGGGAGGTAGAAAATGATGAAGCAAAGATATCTACTTCTTTTGTTTGTGATGATACTAAGTACACTATGTTTCTTCTATTTCAGCACAAACAGTGTTAATTCAAAAATCGATAAGATCGATGACTATGATGAAGCAATAAAAGAAGAACAAGAAAAACTGAACAGTGCTAAGGTACTTAATGATCAACTTCAAGGGGTATCTAAAGTTATTAAGAAAAGCATGACTAGCGAAAGTGAATTTGCTATTGATGATGTTAATGAATTTGTACAAAAACTAGCAGCTTTAACAGATAAGTACAAAATCTCTATTGATTCAGTTTATCCAAAGGTTGTCTCATCTAATCAATCGTATCTTGTGGAACAGGAATATACTCTTTCGGTTGCCTGTACATTTATTCAGATGGGTAAGTTTCTATCTGAATTGGAATCTTTCGATCATATTATAAAGATTAAAACTCTTGATGTAAGACCAATGAAAGAAGACAAAAATAGTTCTTTCGAAGAAATATTAGAGACTAGATATAAAGTTACTTTTGAGTTATCTGTCTTTATGATCATCAAGGAGGCATAATCATGGAAGAAAAATATTTAAAAGATCTAGTAATAGCATTAATTGTAATTCTCCTTATTGTACTTGGTGTAAAGTGTAACAACCTTTATAGCAAAATCAAGGTTGTTCCTGTAGATTCTAAGTATGAAAAGTTAGCCTTAAGTGACAATTTGTTCAACCAGATACAAAACATAGAGCAATCTATTCAGGATAGAAAAGAATTTGTTTTCACAGTTAAAAAAGATCCATTAGAGCAAAATCTTATCGTAAAAACTATCCAGGATCTGGAAAAGCAATGGCGACAAGAAGTTGAGAATATGGTTCGACTTGAATCAACAATTGTGCCGGAAGTTGGTAAAAAAAGAGCTGCGATCTCTCATAAAGGTAAAACAGAGCTCTATACAATTGGTGATGATTTCAAATATGGGGTCATTAAAGATATTCGTCAGGGTGAGATAGTCTATTCCTATAAAGGAAGAGATAACATT